>JBFMBJ010000024.1:0-12384 GCA_040755235.1 Candidatus Omnitrophota bacterium | reverse complement strand
GTAAAAGCTCCTTACTAAAATTTCTCACAAATCGCCAAACACGTTTATATTCATCTTTTGAATCTACCACTAGACGCGTAATGTCTTTGGTAAAAGAATCCCTGACAATTCTTAAAATTAAATCATACTCTTGATAAATAAAATTCGGTGGTTTTTTGTGAGCACTCATTTTTTTAATTCTATACCAGAGTTTTATTAAAAATTTTGCATCGCGCAGGAGTTCATGTTTATCTTTATTATTTGCCTCCGTGCGTACAATAAAGCCCATATCCTTAGGCAAATTCATCTCTTCTAAAATCCCTTGCAATCTTTTTCTTTCTTTCTCATCTTCTATGCGACGGGAAATCCCTCTCTGTGAATCAAATGGCATTAAAACTAAATACCTTCCGGGTAAGCTTATATGGCTTGTTAGTTTTGGTCCTTTTGTTCCGTAAGGCTCTTTTATCACTTGAACTAATATCTCTTGCCCTACTTTTAAATTTATCTTTTTCTCTAAATTATAAAGATCGGCGGGTTCTAATGTTTCTATGGCTTCTGATAAATAAATAAAACCGTTCTTTGATAAACCAATATCTACAAAAGCGGCATTCATACTAGATGCAATTGAAGAAATTTGGCCTTTATAAATATTACCGACTATCGTTTTATCTTCGGGACGCTCAATATAAAATTCTTCTAACCGTCCGTCGCAGGTGATAGCAACCCGTTTTTCTTGCGGTTCTACATTAATTAGGATTTCTTTTAGCATTTAAAAATACCTCTTTTATAAATATCCCTTCTGGGAGTTGTTTTTGTAATATTTTTTTTAAACTATCGGAATTTATTTCTTCTTTCAAATATAATTTCATTTCTTCATTTTCCGACTCTACACCCAGCTTTAATGCTCGCTTAAAACTTATTTTGGGATGGGGATTAAATCCTTGAGTTAATTCCAAAGGAAGACTTGCCCGACGGCAAGCTCTTGTGAATAAACGCATCAAATCTAAGTGCGAGATAAAGCGCATTAAGCCAGTTTTACTAAATACTAAATTTACTTCAAACATCAAATCTATCTTGGCTTTTTATCTTTTGGTTTCTTGGCAACTTTAGACCCTTTAGTAGACTTACCCAATAACTCATTTGTGTTAGTTGGTTCAGGCATTACCCCTAACTGGCCTGTGGGTTGCATAATTCGCGGAGTTAAAAATACCAATAATTCTCTACGTTCAATCACATCTTCTCTCTTGCTGAAAGCAAGGCTTATTATAGGAATATCACCTAAGATAGGAACTTTCTTTCTTGTTTTAGTCTTAGTCTCCGAAACAAGTCCGCCCATGACAATAGTCTGACCATCTTTAATCATGATATTAGTGGTGCCTTCGCGCGTACTAATTATAGGAACAGTTATTTGTGTAGTTAAAGCACGCCACTCTTTTACAGAACTAACCTCCGGATGCACTTTGATGGTAATCTCGCCTTGTTCATTAATCGTTGGGGTAACGTTTAATTTAATACCTACTTGCTTCTCGGTATACCCTGTAATCTCCATGGTGCCAGTCTCGGTATTTCTTTCATAAGTAGGAATAGGAATAATCTCACCGACAATTATGTTTGCTTCTTGGTTATTTAAAGTGGCAATTAAAGGATGAGAAAGAATCTTTGTATTGGTTTTACTATTTAATATTTCTAAAACTGCTTGAAAATCGTGAAAATTCAATGTTCCAAAAAGAAATTGTGCTGCTGTTACACTTGGGAAAGACGGCACAATATAATTAGGAAATCCTATGGTATCATTAATGCTGCCAGTAGGAAAATATTTTTCCGTCAGAGAATTAGTGGCACCAAAAGTTTGTTCGTTATTATTATTGCTTTTTCTATCAAATGGCCTTAAACCAATATTTTGGAAAGGTAGCGATGTTGGCCTGGCAGCACCTTGTATAGTAACTTTCATCGTCCAATCAATACCAAGTTTATCTTGATCGCCTAAGGTGGTTTCTATGATTTGAGCATCAATCATTACTTGGGGTGTACGAGAATCCAATTGCTTAATAACTTCTCCTATTTTATAAATGTAATTAGGTACATCTGTAACAATGACGGTGTTTGAGCGTTCATCATATTTAATCTTTCCTTGCGGGCTTTTCATTTCAGAAATGGAGGCGGCCACAGCCTTAGCGGTAGCATATTCTAAATGAAATGCCTCAGTGGTGATATTTTCTTTTAATTTTTCAACAGTTGTAACCCGAATAATCCTACCATCTTCCTCAAAACCAAAACCCTGTGTTTTTAAAATTGCCTCTAATGCTTTTTTCCAAGGCACATCTACAAGCCTGATAGTAACTAGGCCTGTAATTTCTGGATCGGCAACAATATTTACTCCACTTTTGTAAGAAAGAATCCTCAAGACATTACGAATGTCCGCATCTTTAAAATCAAAGGTAACATTGCCGGAAGAGGGAGTAACTTCTGGTTCTTCTTGTGTCGAAGCTGGTTGCTCTACTTCTTGAACTTGAGCTTGTATCTGCTCTGGAGCTTGAGGCATATCCTGGGCATAGGAGAAAATGTAAAATGCAAAAATAAAAATGCAAAATAACAAAGTAAAATTTAAAATTTTAAAGGAAAATTTTAATTTTTGATTTTTAATTTTTGATTTTTTCACTATTATTCCTCCTTTAATTCCAATTCAAATTTTTCGCCTTCTTTTAATAAGATAACTTTTTTAGGTTCAATTTTATACACTTGATATTCACCCACCCAATCACCGATTCTTACAACAGTACTGTTTATAATTGCATACGAAAGCTCTTTTTTATCAAAGATGATTCCTTCTAAATGTAGGCCGGAAATACCTTCTTCTGCTGGCTCCAGTTCCAAGAGTTGACCGGCATCTGTAACTAAGGGAATAAATGGATCTCGCCTGCCTTTGGGATCATATTTAAATTTTTTCACTTCTGCATAAACTAAAGCTATAGTGATAAGTAAAATAAAAATTATAAAAGATTTAACTTTTCGCATTTTCTAATTTTTTTTGATAATAATTGTACCTAAAGATATTTTTACCTGTTGGTGATAGTAATCTTTAGTATCTATATTAATACTCAGGCTTTGTAATTTTATAAATTGTCCCATATTTTCTAACTCATTAAGAAATTTTCCTAAATTATGATATCCACAGCGTACATCCAAAGAAATATCCAAATTAAAATATTTTCCTGTTTGCGTTGTAGCCAGCTCCTTTGCCTTAGCGTCTCTTATCGGCCTTATTTGCATAATTTTTATATTGTTTTCTTGTGCCTTGGAGGAAATCTTTTCTAATAAAGCCGGAATCTTATCTTCATCAACTATTTTTTGAGTAATAACAGTTGCTCTTTCTTTTATTTTACTGAGTCTTAATTCCATCTCGGGAATTGATTTGATATCTTTTTTAGCAGTTTTTATTTGATTACTCAAAGAATTAACCCGAGGATTAACTTTTTGTAAAATCGTAATTTGATTCTTTAAAATTAAAGAATAATCAATATAAATAACTAAGACGATGGAAATTACCAAAATGATTAATTTTTGTTCTTTGGAGAGACTATCAAATGTTTTTTTATCTAGTTTGAATGCCATATTTTTTATTTAAGATTTGCACTAATATTAAAATCTGAAACCTCAAAACCTTTAATTTCTCGACGATTTACCGAACCAAGTTCTAAATCTTTAAAATCTTTTGAAAATTCCGGATCTGTTTTTAGATTATCTAAAAACTTGCCGATTAAACTCATCTCTTCCTGTTTTAAAGAAACAACGCTTCCCTGAAGGCTAAAACTACTACTGGTTAAGCTTAGTTGCCTTAACCATACTCCTCGAGGTAAAACCTGGCTTATCTTATAAAGTTTCCATGACCAGGAGATTGTTTTATTTGTTAAATTTTCTATAGTTTTTACATTTTCTTCGAGAAAACTCGTCTCTTTTTTTAAATCGTCAGCTTTATTTTTCCCTACTTCGATTTTTGGCCAAACATTATTTAAATTATTAAGTCTATAATTCTGTAGAAAATAAAATGCTACTAAAAAAATATGTAAAGAAATTAAAACAACTATACCTCCCAAGACAGCTTTTTTGCCTATCCCTTCTGGAGTTTCTTTTGTTTTTTCTTTCGGACGCAATTCTTCTGGCAAGAGGTTAATTGTTATCATCTTAGACCCAAACCCATAGCTATGGTTAATAAATTTAAATTTTCCCTCATTTTTTTCCCATCAACACTTTCTTCTACTTTTATATTCGATAAAGGATCCCAATGTAGGATTTCTATCCCTAACATATGATTTAAAAAATTGTCTAAGCCACTAAGTAAACTTCCTCCGCCACTTATATAAATTTTTTCTAAAGAGCAAGCGCATTGGCTTTCGTAGTAATCAAAAGAAAGTCGTAACTCAGTTATCAAATTATTTAAAATGGGCTCACAAATTGTATTTATTTCTGCAAGACGCTCAGCTGGATTGCATTTCAAGACTTCTGCATCAGTTAGGCTAATAGATAATTTTTCACTAATTTTTTTTGTTAAATCCATGCCACCCAAATTAATATCTCGAGAAAAACGCGGTACACTATCTTCCAAAATATTTAGATTAGTTACAGTTGCTCCGATATCAAGTAGAGCTATTGCTTTTGGTTGTTCTTCTTTTTTAATAAATACACCTGCGTTGTTAAAACTATTTACTAGTGCTAAAGAATCAATATCTATTAGATTAATTTCCAGGCCGGCATTTTTAACTAAATCAATTCTCCTCTGCACGACATCTTTTTTTGCTGCCACTATTAGAACAAGCATTTTATTATCATCTAAATCTTTTAAGATACAGCCGTCTAATATAACTTCGTTTACAGGAAAAGGGATGTGTTTTTCTGCTTCAAATTTTAAAGCGTTATGTAATTCTTCTGGTTGCATTTTAGGGAATGGGATATAGCGAGTAACCATACCCGGACCAGAAAGAGAAATATTTACTGGTTTACCGGTAATATTTTTCCTCGTTACAATATCTTTTAAAGATCTTGCTACATCAGAATATTGTTTTTCTATGTCAAAGTCGGCAATGCTTGTTAGCGTATCTTTAAAATTTAACTTAATTAATTTTATATCAAAACTACCGATATCAAGCCCTATTACTTCTCTTTCATTTTTAAGCTTATGTTTCTGTAAATTAGGAAACTTAATTCGCACTTACTTCTCCTTCTGGTGGTTCATGTACGATCTCTTGTTCTTGGTTTCCTTTAGACAGGGCATTATTAGTAATCGCCTCATTTGTTATTTTTGTTTTATTATTTATCTTCTGTAATGTTTGTTTTTCTTCATACTTCTTAACCAACATTGTTGTCCAAATTCCTAAAACAAGAAATAAAATTGCTAAGATAAAAATACTCATCAAAACCTTTTTATTCATTTATTATCCTCCGGGAGATTTTTCACGCCAAATAATTTTTTCATCTAAATCTTTAATCCCATCATTATCAGAATCTCCTTCATTAGATGTAAAATAAGGCAAATATGGAAAATACGGTGGGGCATAACCTTGAAGCATGCGTGCATCGTAAACAAAATTTCTTCCATAACCAGTTCTCTGGGTAGTTCCAGAAAATGTCCCAAAGGCTCCATAAAAATCTGTAATTGCGCCACCCAAGAGCGTAACGGTACCGCGCGGACTACCACTATTATAATTATCTACAGTAAATATGCCGTGCACTGACATAACTACGCCGTGGATTTGCAAATCGTTGGGAGCACTTGTTCCAATACGCACATTACCGCCCCAAGAAATAATACCCAGTAAATTTTTATAACCAACGGCATTTAAAGGTGGACCCGCATTATAGTGTTCATAGGTAATATGGTTTTGTATGACTATATCTCTTTCAGTAGAAACTGTTACCTGTGAAGCCTGTCCTACGGTTCCGGAAAAATTATTTATCGCTCCTTGATCATATATAATTACACCTTCATTATCTATGCCATCGGGAATCCCCTGATAAACCGGGACGCTTTGTTGACCAGAAGTCTGTACTTCGGTAGTATTGGCAACATAATCTACAGTAATAGTTTTAGTAGTTCCACTTTGAACAATAGTATAGGTTTGATTACCATCTCCATCTAGACCCATGGTAACACTATTTGCATCGCCTCGAATATAAATTCCACCTGTTACATTGGTGCCGTCGTTAGGCACATAAATTCCATTTTGGCCAGGTTGACCCATTGTCCCAAGAGCTTGATTCTTTAAATCATTTTGAGTTAAGGCTGATGGCAAAACTATTTCATTAACCCCTCGGGTAAATCCATTTTGAAAAATAGGTACATCCCAAGGCGGGTTGCTATCCGCATTTAATAAAATGGGGCTTCCTTGATTATAAAAACGTGCGGTATTGTGATGTTGAGTAACTTCTTCGGTAAAAGTTGCACTCGGATTATTTGCAAAACTAAAACGCTCATTGGTATGTACAGGACCTGTAAAATTAGTCTTTTCTGTAAACCAAACGGTAGTACCCGATGGCGTTCCATGATGGCTGGTAAAAAGTGCGTATCTGGCAAAATTAGCGCGTTGCACTGTCAAAGTAAGACGTCCTTCCAGAAGCTTAATTCTTCTTTGTACGGCCGGTGTAAAAGTCGTCACAGAACCCAAGGCCTCAATGGTAAACTTATAAGGAAAGATATAGACATCTGTTGAGGGATTAGTAGGATTTCCGTTTGGAGTAACTGTTATAGTCGTCGTATAATTACCATTTACCTGAGTATTCATTCCTAAAGGATTTAACTGTAAAGTGGCTTGATTACCAGCAACGCTAAATTGTGTATCTCCCTGGGCATAAGCATAATCTCTTAAAAAGCCCAAAGAATTATTATTATCTACATAATTTTTAATCACATTTGACTGATGGACATTTCCCACGCGAGTTTGTAAATCAGTTCTAATACGCTCTCTAAATTCACTCACGCCGTGATTAACACCTGCTTCAGCAAGACCTAAAGCTTGTAGAGAGAAACGTTGTGTGTCAGAAAATCTTTTTTCACTTAATGTGCTTGAGAAAAAAACACCTGTTAAAATTAATAAAACCATCATCACAAGACAAACTAAAAGCAAAATTACGCCTTTATTATTTTTTAATAGCTTAATCATTTAGTATTCTCCTTCGCCGGGTTCTTCTGGTGCTGGTGGCGCTACTAGAGGTGTAGCATTTCTTAAAGTTACCTTTGAAGTTATGCTTAAAGTAGCATTATTAACAATTACAGGTATTTTAATATTAACTACCTCGTTATTAGTATTTGGTTCAAACCAAAAAAATGGTTTTTCTACTGCAATATTATTAATATCTGTGGCAACTGCTACGGAAGCGCTAGCTCCGGCTTTTCTATATAAAGTTTGTGTATTTGGATTTTGAGAGCCTAAATAATACATCACCCCCACTGGTGTTAAAGCAGGTTCTTCATTTGCATCATAATTAAATAAATAAAAAGTTATAGAATCTCCATTGGCATTTATAGTAATGGGATGACTTACGTTATTGATATCTACTAGATCAGGCGTAGATTCTCTTAAATCATTTGTGATCGCCGTAATAGCCTTTCTTGCTTCCTGTTGAAGTAATTGTTGAGTCCGTCCGGTGCGCCAGGTAGTATTAGAAGAAATTAAAACCCCAATAATCGCCACAAAGGCCATCGTAAAAATCCCTATTACTACCATTGTTTCAACAAACGTAAATCCTTTTAAAGTTTTTTTATTCTGGGGCTTAGACATATTATCGCGCAATGAAACTAATTACTTCTGAAGGCGAATCCAAGATATTATTACCATTTTGATCTTCGCCATCATTCAAAACACCATTTAAATTTACATCTTCGCCAATTAATCGTCCACCGCGCTGTCTCCAACAACTGACTATACGCACTTGTTTTAAATCCGCATAATCAGTATCTGTTACCTCTATCCTTCCTTTTGCGCTACCTGCTGCAAATCCAGGTACATCAAAAGTAGTACCGTTAAAATTAACCAAACTATCAAACGGCTGATTGCGTAATTCCTCTACCTTGGTTTGCGCAACATTTACCGCTAAACTAAGATTTCTACTTGTTTCACTTAACGCAAGAAGGCCGATATAAGTCAAAAGCATACCCGTTAAACAAAAAGCTAAAATCGCCAGTGCCATCATTACTTCGATTAGAGTAAAGCCTTTTAGTGATTGTTGCCTGTTACGATTTTTTAAATAAATCATTTTTTCCTTTGCTTAACTCATACTAAATATGCCGCCGGTAGTAACGGTAAATGTTCTATTACCAGCGATACCCGGATTTACAGGTGTACTTGTAATCGTATAAGCATTAACAGAAAAATTACAGGTATAAGAATAGCCTTGTAGATTCAGGCCGCAATATGCTTGGTTTAAATATGGAGGTGTTGCGCCTGTAAGTGCAGCTTCATTTCCTGGATACAATGCATTGTTAGCTGAAGCAAATACTTCACAAGCTGTAGAGATGTGTTTCAAAGTAGAAATTGCCAGGGTTTCTTGCGCATTAATTCTTGCACGTAATATATTTGGAATTGCAAGCGTTGATAATAAAGCAACTATTGCAACCGTAATCATAATTTCAATTAAAGTAAACCCATTATATTTCATTCTTTACGTATGATTAATTTATATATTATTAATTTTATTATAAAAGTATTCCTAAGAATGTCAAGCCTAAAATTGCTAACTAGCGTATAATTTTTATTTGATGCCGCAAAAGCTTTTGCGGCGCAATAAAAATATAAATAAAAAGGGCGTCCCGACTTTACGTCGGGACGCCCAAAAAACCTATCACTTAAGCAAACCTAATAAATTAAGTAATAGTCAATACTCCACCTGTAGTAACTGTGAATGTTCTATTACCACTCACACCAGCATTTGCCGGAGCTCCAGCCACTGAATAAGCGGTAGCGCTAAACGTACAAGTATAAGTATAACCTTGTGTTGTAGTTCCACAGTATGCTTGGTTTAAATATGGAGGTGTTGCGCCTGTAAGTGCAGCTTCGCTTGCTGGATAAGTACCATTATTTGCAGCAGCAAATGATTCGGCAGCAGTAGAAATTGTTTTTACTGTTGTCATTGCTACTGATTCGTTTGCATTAAGTCTCATACGAAGTAAGTTAGGAATTGCAATTGCTGCTAAAAGAGCAATAATTGCAACTACAATCATGATTTCAACTAAGGTAAAACCTTTTCTGTTTCTCATTATAGTTCCTGCCTCCTCTCCGGGTAAGATTAAACTTTGACGGCTTTCTTAAATCCTTGTTATCAGCTATTATTGACAATTAAGCCTGTTTTTTTAAAGGACTTTTCGCACGTAAAGTTTGCCCATTTAAATTTTTATATCACCTCCTTGGTCTTTTGTCAAGTAAAATAAGCGCATAACTTATGGAGTTTATTAAAACGACATAGGTTATAAGTACGAATTTCATTTATGCTCACTGACGTTACCATAAATGATGCACTCATTAAATAAAAAACCCATTCTTCAATCCCTGTCTTCCTAAAACTATATCATTCTTAGGGTTAAAGAATAGGTTCTCTTTAAAACTATAAAATTATAATCTAATTATAATACCCTTTACCCGGGCCTACTCAAAAATCCTATCTCCTTACCTATAGCTCTAGGACTACTCCGGATGAAGCTTTCTATATAATAAAGTATAGCACAAAATAAACCGAATATCAAGCGCGTATACTCTTATTATCTAGTGTTTATCTTGCAACGAGTTCTGTGATTTTAAAAATGGGAAGAAATAATGCAATGACTATTCCGCCAATAACAATTCCTAAAAAGGCAATTACCATTGGCTCAATCATGCTGGTTAAGCTAGAAATTGCGGCGTCTACCTGTTCATCATAAAAATCAGCGATTTTAGTAAGCATCTTTTCTAATTCGCCAGTCTGTTCACCTACTGAAATCATTCTTACTACCATCGGCGGAAATACTCTACTCTTTCCTAAAGGTTGTGATATCGGTTCTCCTTCGCGGATACTCTGACGCGCACTTGTAATTGACTCCTCCACGACCTTGTTACCGGAAGTTTTAGCTACAATATCTAAGGCATTTAAAATAGGCACGCCGCTTTTTACCAATGTTGAAAAAGTGCGACTAAATTTTGCCACTGCAATTTTACGCATCAACGGCCCAAAAATAGGTAATTTCAATACTCTTTTATCGATATTATATTTTCCTTTCTCTGTATGCGCATAATGCCTAAAAAGAAAAACAAATAAATTAATACCTCCTACAAGAAACAAAATATATTTACGCATTAAATCACTAACAGCAATTAAAATTTGTGTAGGCAAAGGTAAGCTCCCTCCTAAAACATCAAATATCCCTTTAAAGGTAGGAACTACTTTTAAAAGCAAAATTGAAGTTATGATTATGGCCATGCTTATAACAATAACTGGGTAAACCATGCTAGCTTTAATCTTACGTATTAATGCCGAAGTTTTTTCTAAATAGGTTGCTAATCTCTCCAAAACATCATCAAGCATACCTGAGGCCTCGCCAGCTTTAACCATGTTAATATAAAGCTCTGAAAAAACTTGAGGATATTTACTTAAAGCTTCGTGAAAACTAACACCTTCTTCAATGCTGCGGCGAATACCCAAAGTAACTTTATTTAAATTTTTACTCTCTACTTGTTCACCCAAAATACCCAAGGCCTGCACCACCGGAATACCGCTATCAATCAAAGTAGCCAATTGCCGGGAAAACACAACTAAATCGTCAAGTTTTACTCTATTGGCTTTCTCTTTTTTTATAGCCCTTTTTTCTTCTTCGCAGGAAAGAATAATAAGATTTTTCTGATGCAAAATATTAAGTAATTCCTGTTGGCTGGTTGCCTCAATACTCCCAGCTATCGCCTTACCGGATTCATCTTTTGCAGTATATTTATAAATAGGCATGTGCGTAGTTTAAAAGTCGAAGGTTTAAGGTTTAAAAGTTTAAAATAAAACTAATTAAAAATATTTTTAAATCTGCGTAATCTGCTTTTAAATCTGTGCAATCTGTGATTATAACTTATCTACAATTTTTAAGAATACCTCGACGACCTTTGGATCAAATTGAGAACCGGAATTACGTTTAATTTCTTCTACAGCCTCTTGTTTAGTTAAAGGAACTTTTCGATAAGACCGGGGTGAAGTCATGGCTTCGTAAGCATCAGAAAGGCATAAAATTCTTGCGCCCAAAGGAATTTCTTCTTCTTTTAAGCCATCGGGATAACCTTTACCATCCCAGCGTTCGTGATGCGCGCGAATTAAAACAACAACACTACTTAAAAAAGTTAATGGCTCTAAAATCTCGACTGCCTTAATAGAGTGCTTTTTAATTTCATCCCACTCTTGGGGGCTTAGTTCTCCGGGCTTACTTAGGATGTAATCAGGTATACCAATTTTACCCACATCATGAAGTTGACAAGCTTCTCGAATTAATTCTATTTGTTTCGCGGGTAATTTCATTTCTTCTGCTATAGCCACCCCATAACGTGTAACATTTTCGGAATGACTGTGTGTATAGTGATCCCTGGCATCTATAGCCTGTGCTAAAGATGTGATTGTACGCATATAAGTCTGCCTTAAATCATCATAAAGCCGTGTTAGATTTTTTGTGGATTCTTCAATTCTCTTTGCCAAGAGCAAATTTTGTTTTTGTAAAGTGGCATTGTGTTCCTCAAGGCCTCTGACTAATTTTTTATGGCCTACTAACAAATGATGGATATCTGCTGATTTTTTAATTACTAAAAATAATTTTTCTAAATTTATTGGCTTAGTAATATAATCATAAGCCCCTAGCCTAAATATTTCTTCTATAATCTGACTGACAACTTGTTCCAAGATTATTACTATTACGCTATCAGGGTCTGCGCGCTTAATTTCTCGGATAAGCGCAAATCCGTCCATATCCGGCAATTTTATTTTTGCTAAAACCAAATCGAATTCTTCTTTACCGACATATTCTATCCCGGCTCTAGCAGAAGATGCAATTTGTACTAAGTAGCCAGCGGGCGTAAGCGCATCGCGTAAAAAACGACTTATAGTTTCTTCATCATTAATTAAAAGAATTTTTCCTTGACTCACCCCGCCCTTCCTTTCTTCTCAAAAAATAATAATCTTTCTATAAACTCTCTATCCCCGCCCACTTTTTTCTTCCATTATATATTTTTAGGAAGGGCGGGGCTCATTATTCCTCCGTAGTAATACGGATTGCTTCTTCAATTGTAGTGATGCCTTCTTTAACTTTTAAAAATGCATCGTCTCTTAAAGTAAGCATACCTAATTTCTTTACTGCATAATCTTTTATCTGATCACTTGATGCCTGCTTAATAATCATTTCACGTATATTATCATCGA
>JBFMBJ010000023.1:0-12421 GCA_040755235.1 Candidatus Omnitrophota bacterium | reverse complement strand
TATTAGAGATGTAAATAATGCGCGTGACGTGATTAATCATTTAGAATATTTTCGTGCTTTTGGAAAAAAAGAAATAGAAGAACGAGATTATCAATTCGATCCTTTGAAGTTAACCATAAATGTGCGCCGTACCGGAATTTCTGGTTATGAGATAAGTGAAATTTTAAATAAAGAATACAACATCCAGGTAGATTGTTTTGATATGTTTAATTTAATCGCAATTTTAGGAGTGGGCACAGTTAAGTCCGATTTAAAAAGATTAATAGATGCCTTAATAGATTTAGATAAAAAATCTTATAAACGAGTTATCGATTGGCAATTACAGCTTCCGAGTTTTTCTACGGAAATGGTCCTTTCTCCCCGAGATGCAATGTTTAGTTATAAACATAAACACATTTCTTTAAAAAATGCCCCCGGACACATTTGTGCGCAGGTACTTACCCCTTATCCTCCGGGAGTCCCGGTATTAATGCCTGGAGAGCGCATAAGCCAGGAGATATGCGATTATCTAAAAGAATTAAGTGATAAGAAAATTCGTATCAGCGGGCAAGAAAAAGATACACTAGCTAGCATTAAAGTAGTTAAGTATGAAAAAAAATAATTTAATCGTTGCGCTAGACCTAGATTCATTTACTAAGGCAAAAAAATTCATAAATCTACTTTATAAAGATGTAAAATTATTTAAAGTTGGATTGCAGCTTTTTATTAATTGTGGGCACGAGATTATCCCAGAAATTAAGAAAAAAGGTGCAGAGGTGTTTCTAGATTTAAAATTTTACGATATCCCAAATACAGTAAGTAATGCTGTAACTGAAGCAGTGCGCCTAAATGTTAAAATGTTGACCGTGCATATTTCTGGCGGAAAAGAAATGCTTACGTCAGCAGTAAGAACCGCAAAAAAAGAAGCAAAAATACTTAGAATAAAAAAGCCATTATTAATTGGGGTAACTGTATTAACGAGCCAAGAAACAAAACCAAGTAGAGTTTTAGAATTAGCTAAAATGGGCTTAAGTTGTGGTTTAGATGGAATTGTTTGTTCTGTAAAAGAAGTACAATATTTAAGAAAAAAAATAAATAAAAAATTTATTATTGTTACTCCGGGGATTAGACCAAATACACAAAATTTTGACGATCAAAAAAGAATCGCCAGCGCCAAGGAAGCCTTAAGATTAGGTAGTGATTACTTGGTAGTTGGCAGGCCCATACTCGAAGCAAGGAACCCTAAAAAAGCACTGCAAGATATGCTAAAGGAATAGATAGGAGATAAATATGGCAGAAGATATCAAAGGATTAATAGAAAGAATAAATCAGGAAGGCATCATTGCTGCCGAGAATAAAGCTAAGGAAATCCAAAATCAGGCAATAGCCAAAGCCCAAGATATTATAAAAAAAGCGCAACTAAAAAAAGAAGAACTTTTAAATCAGGCAAAAGAAGAAATTCTAAAAAATGCACAAAAAGAAAAAGATTTGCTCGGGCAGGCGGGCAGAGACATGCTGCTTGTTTTAAGACAAGAAATTAATCTAATGTTAGAGAGGCTTATAAATAGAGAAATTAAAGATACCTTAACCCCAGAAAATCTATTTAAGATCTTAAGTAATATTATCAAAGACTCTCTGGTGCACGAAAAGGGCCAAATCATCATTTCTTTAAATAAAAAAGATTTGGATGCGTTAGAAAATGGATTTTTAGATAAATTAAAAGAAGAAATAAAGAAAAGAATTATACTAAAATCTGTTGATGAAATCCACGCGGGATTTATAATTAGTTTTGATAGAGGCAAATCACAATTCGATTTTAGCGATAAGGCCTTGGCCGAATACATTGCCACATTTTTAAAACCAAAGCTAAAAGATATTCTTATATAATTAATAAATGGCGAATTTTTATCCTTATTTAGTTTCTAGTTTACCTCTGCTTCATTTTGAAGGCCATACGCCCTTTTCATTCAAAGATTTTTTAAATAAATGTCAAGAATTTATTCCAGAAGAAGATATGAAAGTGCTAAACAAATTACAGACAGAAGATTTCTTCGAACAAAAAATTGATATAATAAAGAGATTTTCGAATTTCCAGATTTTGTTAAGGAATGAATTAGTGCGTTTAAGAGCAGTGCGTAAAAATATATCACCTGAAAAATATCTAAGAATAACAGATCAGTTGAGCGACACAACAATTCATCACATTGGGCTTGCTAGTGTTAGGGCACATGCGCCGCTTGAGGCAGAAAAGATATTAGACCAAGCAAAATGGAATTTTTTAGACACGCTTTTATTCGGGCATTATTTTGATTTAGAAGTTCTTATTGTTTACGGATTAAAACTTTTGATTCTAGAGCGTTGGAAAAAAATTAACGAAATAAATAAGGAGATAGCCCTTGAGAAATATATCTAATAAAAGAATAGGCTCCGTTACAAAAATCAACGCCAATATGGTAACCGTTGAATTCGATACCTTTGTTATCCAAAACGAAGTTGCCTATATAATTCACGAAGAAGAGCGTCTCAAGTCAGAGGTAATCCGTATCCGAGGCAATAGCGCAGAACTTCAGGTTTATGAAAGTACAGCTGGATTAAAAGTAGGCGATAAAGTAGAGTTTAGCGAAGAGCTTTTATCTGTAGAATTGGGCCCAGGTTTATTAGGTCAAATTTTTGACGGCCTACAAAATCCACTTCCTCTATTCGCTGATAAATACGGATTTTTCTTAAAACGCGGAGTTTATTTAAAGGCCTTGCCTGAAGAGAAAACTTGGGAGTTTAAACCTTTGGTAAAACCGGGAGATAGAGTTCGCCCAGGAGATAGAATTGGGTATGTTTTGGAAAAAATATTTAAACATTATATTATGGCTCCTTTTTATTTAACAGGGATTGCAGAAGTTATTTCTATAGCAAACGAAGGAGCTTATAATTTAAAACAATCAATTGCGACTTTAAAAGATAGCGGTGGAAAGGAAATCCAGGTTTATCTTAAACAAGATTGGCCGGTGAAAATTCCTATTTCTACCTATCAAGAAAAATTAAAACCCAAAGATCACTTAGTAACAAAGATGCGTCTGATTGATTCGCTTTTTCCAGTGGCACTGGGAGGAACTTATTGTATTCCTGGCCCTTTTGGCGCAGGTAAAACTGTGTTACAACAATTAACTAGCAGGCACGCAGAGGTTGATGTTGTAGTCATTGCCGCGTGTGGTGAGCGCGCAGGAGAAGTTGTAGAAACCCTTAGGACTTTTCCGGAATTAGTTGATCCGCGTACCAATAAACCTTTGATGGATAGGACCATAATTATTTGTAATACCAGTTCAATGCCTGTGGCTGCTCGTGAATCAAGCGTTTATACAGCAGTAACCTTGGCAGAGTATTATCGGCAAATGGGATTACACGTTTTATTATTAGCCGATTCAACTAGCCGTTGGGCGCAGGCAATGCGTGAGATGTCTGGGCGCTTAGAAGAAATTCCCGGAGAAGAGGCATTTCCTGCTTATCTGGAATCGCGCATTGCTTCTTTTTATGAACGCGCAGGAATTGTACGTTTGTATGATGGCAGTATCGGGTCAGTTACTATTGGTGGAGCAGTAAGTCCTGCTGGAGGAAATTTTGAAGAGCCGGTAACACAGGCAACTTTAAAAGTCGTAGGAGCATTTCATGGGCTTTCTCGAGAACGTTCTGATGCCAGGCGCTATCCGGCAATAGATCCTTTGATTAGCTGGAGTAAATACACAAGTTTCATCGATGAAAAACAAGAAGAAAAGGGCCATGGAATTTTACGCAAAAGTAATAATGTAGCGCAAATGATGAAGGTTATCGGAGAAGAAGGAACTTCTTTATCGGATTACATCACTTATTTAAAAGGCGATTTTTTCGATTTCGTTTATTTACAACAAAATGCTTTTGATAAGGTTGATGAGGCAACTTCTAAAGAAAGGCAAATTTATATATTTAATTTTATTTATAATATTTTAGAAGCAGATTTTTCTTTTGCTACTAAAGAAGAGTCACTGCATTTCTTTCAAGAATTAAAACAGCTTTTCCGAGGCTGGAATTCAAGCACATGGCAGACAGATGATTTTAAAAAAAATGAAGAAGAAATCCATGTACTTTTGCGCCAAAAACAAATTGTAAAGAAAGAAGAATTAAATGCATAAAACATACACTAATATCATTCAAATTGCCGGAGATGTCATTACTGTAGAAGCAGAAAATATTGGTTATCTTGAGATAGCTCAGGTTACGACAAGGCGCGGTACTTCACTTGCTCAGGTTATTCGCATAGATGGTAAAAAAGTTTCTTTACAAGTTTTTGCTGGTAGCAAGGGTGTTTCTACAGGCGATAAAGTAAGATTCCTAGGTCATCCCATGCGTGTGGCAAGCGGCGAAAACTTATTAGGCAGAATTTTTAACGGAAGCGGGCTTTCTTTAGATAAAGGACCACAACTTGTTGATAATTTAATAGATATTGGTAACCTTGTAGTAAATCCGGCAAAAAGAATTATCCCGAATAAAATGGTTCGCACAGGCCTACCCATGATTGATGTTTTTAATTCCTTAGTAGAATCACAGAAGCTCCCTATTTTTTCCATTGCCGGAGAGCCATATAACGAATTATTGGCTCGTATTGCAATACAAGCGCAAGTAGATATTATTATTTTAGGCGGTATGGGATTAAAATACGACGATTACTTATTTTTTAGAGATACGCTTGAAGAACATGGAGCATTAACCCGCTCGATTATGTTTATCCATACGGCAGCAGATCCAGTGGTAGAGTGTTTATTAGTTCCTGATATTAGCTTAGCAGTTGCCCAAAATTTTGCTTTAGAAGGCAAGCGCGTGCTAGTATTACTTTCTGATATGACAAATTTCTGTGATGCCTTGAAAGAAGTTTCTATCACTATGGAACAAGTTCCTTCAAACCGTGGTTATCCCGGAGATCTTTATAGCCAATTGGCCAGCCGTTACGAAAAAGCAGTTGATTTCCAGGGCGCAGGTTCCATCACCATTCTTGCTGCGACCACCATGCCAGGCGATGATGTAACACACCCTGTGCCAGATAATACAGGCTACATTACCGAAGGCCAATTTTATTTAAAAAATGGCGTAATTGAACCCTTTGGTTCTTTGAGTCGCTTAAAGCAACAGGTAAATGGAAAAACTCGAGAAGATCATCGTGTGATTATGGATACCATGATTCAATTATTCGCTAGCTACCGCCAAACACAAGAAAAACAAGCCATGGGTTTTAGTATGAGTAATTGGGATAAAAAACTCCTTCGTTATGGAAAACTTTTTGAAGAAGAAATGATGTCATTAAAAGTAAATATCCCTTTAGAAAAGGCACTCGATAAAGCTTGGCAAATTTTAGCGCAATGTTTTTCTTCCGAAGAAACAGGTATCAAAAAATCAATAATCGAAAAATACTGGCCTAAAAAATAAATAACCCTAAATAATTATTATGGCTAAAGTAAAACTTACTAAGGGCGAATTAAAAAAACAGCGCGATGCCTTAAGCCAATACGAAAGGTATTTGCCAACACTGCAACTTAAAAAACAGCAATTACAGCTTGAGATTTTACAGCAACACAATCTTTTATCGGAAAAGCAAAATTTAAAAGCAAAAAAAATAGAAGCGAGTTTAGTTTGGGCAGGTTTATTATCCGAAGAACCCAAGGATTTAAAAGATTGGGTAACTGCCTCGAATATTTTAACAAATAAAAAAAATGTTGCTGGCACAAATATTGGTATTTTTGAAAGAGTAGATTTCCCCGAATTAGATTACGATCTTTTTATCACTCCTTTATGGATAGATTTTGCAGTTGATGCAATAAAAGAGATTGTGTCATTAAAGAAAGAGATTGAAGTAATCGAAAATGGTATTGATATATTAAAACATGAACTGCGCATTACCACACAAAGAGTAAATTTATTTGAAAAAGTGAAAATCCCCGAGACTAAAGAAGCAATTCGATTGATAAAAATTTATATTGGAGATCAGATGAGTAATGCTGTAGGCCGTAGTAAAATAGCCAAGCGAAAAATAGAAGAATATGTTCTAGAAGAGGTGGGTGTATGATTGTGCCCATGAAAAAAATAGCCTTGATTATGCAGGCAAAAGACGCTTCAAGTAGCATGATGCGTTTGCGCAAAGAGGGAATTGTGCATATTGAGCATCAACAGCCACCAAAAAGTAGAGATTTAACACTTCTTTATGAAGAATTAGGCCTTCTTAATCGCTCAATAGAAATTATTTCTCAAAGAACTATCAAAGAAGAAAATGCTTTTACCAAAGAAGATAAAAAAATAATAGATTTTAAAAAGACGTCTTTGCATATTGTTGATTTAGTAAAGAGAATAGATTATTTAGAAGAATACGCTAAAGAATTAAAACAGAAAGTTCTTGATTGGCAATTATGGGGTGATTTTGACCCAGTTTTAATAGAAAGATTAAAAAAGAGCAATATTTATATTAAATTTTATCAAATCCCAGAAAAGGAATTAAAAAATATTTCTGAGGAAATAATCGTCAAAAAAATTTCTATAAAGAGCGGCATGGTTTATTGTCTGTTGATTTCCAAAGGAAAAAATGATTTGCCTTTTAAAGAAATCGAATTGCCAAAAACTGGACTTAATAAAATGAAAGAACGCTTATCTCAAGACGAAGCCGAGATAAACGAATTAAAAAAAGAATTAGATAAAACTAATTGTTATTATCAATTGTTTTTAGATAAAAGAAATAATCTTAAAAGAGAAATTGAGTTTCAAGAAGCTTTAAATGGTATGGGGCAAGCACAAGGGCTTGTTTATTTGGTAGGTTATGCACCGGTTGAATGCGAACAATCGCTTTTAAATTTAGCAAAGAAAGAAAAATGGGGAATTTTTTTGACCCAGCCAGGTGAGGAGGATAATCCGCCGGTATTGTTACGCAATTCTAAATGGGTATCCCTGATTAGCCCTGTTTACAAGTTGATGGAGGTTGTGCCTGGTTACCGCGAGCTAGATGTCAGCCCGATATTCTTGCTATTTTTAGCACTCTTTTTCGGAATGATTATTGGTGATGCCGGATACGGATTAGTATATTTTATCCTTACATTTTTCGCTCAGCGTAAATACTCTCAAAAAGTAAAAGGAAAACAGGTATTTTTCCTCTTTTATTTGTTTAGTTCTTGCGCTATTATGTGGGGGTTTTTAAGTGGTACTTTTTTCGGGCAGGAGTGGTATCTTGCCTCGGGTTTCAAGGCTTTGACACCAGCTTTAAATAATACCAAATTTTTAATGGCTTTATGTTTTTTGCTGGGTGCTATCCAGTTGAGTTTGGCCCATACATTACAGGCTTTGAAAAAACTGCCTTCTTTGGAAGCCTTGGCTGACGTTGGGTTTATTTGTTTGTTATGGGTAGGGTTTCTCTTGGCCAAGATGTTTATTTTAGAAGACCCATTTCCTTATTTCGGCAAGTGGTTGGTTTGGGCTGGAGTGTTATTGATAATTTTTTTCGTGAGCCCGCGAAAGAATTTATTTAGGACAATAGGAGCTGGTCTGGGAACGTTGGCGCTCGGCATTATGGGTAATTTTGGGGATGTGGTTTCGTATATTCGTCTTTTTGCTGTGGGGCTGGCAGGCGTGGCAGTGGCTGATTCAGTTAATATGCTTGCTGCAGGCGTAGGCACAAATATTATTGCCAAGGTATTCATACTTTTTATCGGGCATAGTATAAATATTGTGCTTGGGCCAATTTCGGTTTTAGTGCATGGCATTCGGCTTAATGTATTGGAATTTTCATTATTGCATGGCAATGTTACCTGGAGCGGTTTGGCCTATAAGCCGCTAAGAGAATAAACAATACGGAGGTCTGATATGGAAGGTTTATTAATGCAATTTAAGGATTTGGGAGCAATTGCGGTTTTGGCAATTGCAGCCCTTGGTTCAGCTGCCGGAGCAGGAACCGCTGGTATGGCTGCTATTGGCGCATGGAAAAAGAATTTTACCCAGAATAAACCCGCAAATTTTTTGTTGGTTGCTCTGGTAGCTGCTCCTCTTACACAGACAATTTATGGCTTTATTGTTATGAACAGAATGATGGAAGTAGTCAATAAAGGCTTGTTTCTGTGGGGTGTAGGTATTTTTGCTGGTTCAGCCATAGGATTATCTGCTTATTGGCAGGGTAAATGCGCGGCAAGCGCCTGTGATGCTATGGGAGAGACTGGAAAAGGTTTCGCCAATTATATGACGGTTTTAGGAATGACTGAAACAGTAGCTTTATTTGTAATGGTCTTTACACTTGTTATTTTAGGAAAGTTTTAAATTTTCGGGCGATTAGCTCAGTTGGTTAGAGCATCTGCTTTACACGCAGAGGGTCAGGGGTTCAAGTCCTCTATCGCCCACCATTATATAGTTTTTAGTTCTCAGTTATTAGAGAGTATCAAAAAACTATTGCAATGACTAAGATTTCTAGTACAATAGAGTTCTCTTCTAAAAACTAAAAACCGACAACTAATAACTAAATCTTGGGGTCGTAGTGTAGCCTGGTTTAACACGTCGCCCTGTCACGGCGAAGATCGCGGGTTCAAATCCCGTCGACCCCGTTTAAACACATCTTAAGGATTTGAACGAAAAGGTTGCAGGAAAAAACTTTTCCTGCGTTTTTGGGGTGACGAGCGAAGCCGATGCTAATTCGGCTGAGCACCAGAGGGGCAAAGCCCCTATGGAGAGTACCAATGTAATTGGGACGACGTGAAAATCCCGTCGACCCCGTTTTTAAAAATCTTCAAAGGAAAATCTAATATGGAAGAAAAAAAATCGTTTTGGTCAATTGTAAATATAATACGAATATTAATTATTTTATTTGTAGTGACACCGTATTTAATTCGCTTTTTTCCTTTATTTTTATTAGATGTTGTATCAATTTGTATGAGAACAGGTGGGAATTTAACTGGGATAGGTTTAATACTTGGTTTACCCGGAATAGTTCTTTTATTTTTTCTCATTCCAAAAAAATCAGAATAGTGTTTCCATTTATTATTACTCTCGTCGTAATAACGTTAATGCCTAATGCTATCAAAGCTACTGTATCTTGGAAGAAACAATTGGCCATGGAACATCAAAAGATAAAAGAAACAGAAGAAAAATATAAATTAGAAGATATAAAAATCCTTAAAGCATTTGAAAGTAACAAGACAGTTTTTGTTAAATTTTACATTACCCAACTTTTTGACGCCGAAACTAGAAAGAAATTTAGTGATGCAGATTTGAGAATGCGTAAAATTATGAATAGAGAATATGTTATAAACAATATTATTAATCCAATAGGAATAAATGATATACTAAGTTATGAAATGGAAAATAATAGCATTGCTTGTGTTGTTGAGGTAACTAGAGTTGGCTATGAAAAACTAAAGAAAAATAAGCACGCCAAATGGATTGCTTTGTGGCACAAAGTTACTTCATACCGAAATAATTAAGTTTAAAAATAGTTTATAATTTTTTATTTCAGTGTATCATTAAACAGCCCTCTTGGCTGTTTTTTATTCTATGCTATAATTTAATTCTAAAATACAAGGAGTAAAGTCCATGATTACCTACGAAGAATTTAAAAAATTAGACCTAAAAGTTGCTGAAATTAAAGAAGTTATAGAACATCCTCAAGCAGATAAATTATATGTTATTAAGGTTGATACGGGTAATGAAACTAAACAAATTGTTGCTGGCATCCGCCTGAAATATCAAAAAGAAGATTTAATCGGCAGAAAAATAATTCTCTTAAATAATTTAGAACCAGTCATAATTCGAGGGATAGAAAGCCAAGGGATGTTACTTGCGGCAAGTGATGACGAAAATTTATCAATTTTAACTTTAGATAGAACCATTATTAAAAATGGTGCAATTGTAAAATAAATTTTATTAAAAAACGTAAAAATTATGATTACACTGATTAAATTCAAGATTTCACAGATTAAAAATTTCCGCTAGAAAAATCTGTGTAATCTTATTTTAGAAAATCTGCGTAATCAAATTATTAAATAGATTTTGATAATAATTAAAATGGAAATTATCAATTCCCAAATTAATTTAACTACTAAAGGCAACACGGATATTATTGATATTACAGATAAAGTTGTCCAAGAATTAACTAATACAAAATTAAAAAATGGAAATGTTCTAATTTTTGTAGAAGGCTCCACAGCTGGTATAACTACTTGTGAATTTGAAGCGGGTTTAGCCAAAGATTTAAAAACAATGTTTGAAAAATTAATCCCCCAAGAAATAAACTACAATCATAATAATGCCTGGGGCGATGGTAATGGGCATAGTCATTTGCGCGCTTCTTTGATAGGATGTTCTTTAGCTATCCCTTTTACAAGCAGTAATCTTTGTTTGGGAACTTGGCAGCAGGTTATTTTAATAGATTTTGATAATCGCCCTCGCAAAAGAACTATACAGCTGCAATTTATCGGTAAAAAATAATGTTAAAGCAATTAATAAAGCAAAAATATTGCCTTATCTGTCAAGGATGCTGTAGGTTTCAAGATTCAAATTCAGTTTGGGCACCACGTTTATTTAATTTAGAGAGAAAAAAATTAAGTTTAAGCCAAAAAATTGTTAAGCCCATTAAATATAAAGATTTTTTTATTTGCCCCTATTTTTTAATAGACAAAAATACATGTAAAATTTATCGCAGGCGCCCATTTGATTGCCAACTTTACCCATTTTTATTAAATAAAAACAAAAATAAAATTTTTTTAGCTATTGATAGTAAATGTCCATTTATTGGAGAAAATAAAAATTCACAAGAATTTAAAAAATATATTAAATATTTAATTAGAATCTTAGAATCAAAAAAATTTATTAAAAAAATTTGTAAGAATTTAGAGTTTATTAATACTTATCCTCAAGATGCGATTGAAATTAGAGAATTAAAGAAATTATCCTGTATTTTTAATGAATCCCGCCCTTCATAAAACGATAAATATTCTAAAGAAGAGCGAGATAAAATAAAATTTATAATAAAAGGAAGGGTGGGATGAAGCTAAATCCGCTTAAGTTAAAAGATAAAAAAATTTTCAATAAATATTTAAAGTTTAACAATCACGAGCTTTCAAATTATTCGTTTATCAATATTTTTATCTGGAGAAAACTTTTTAAAATATATTGGAAAATCATCGACACAAATTTATGTATTTTTTTTAAAGATAATTTTAGTTATTTTATGTATTTACCGCCTTTAGGCAAAAACATAAGTCCGGAAACTATAAAAAAATGTTTTTATATAATGAATAAGTTAAATATAAATAAAGATATTTCTCGTATTGAAAATGTAGAAGAAGAGAATCTTAGGTTATATCAAAAATTAGGATATAATTTTTTTCCTAAAGATAAAGAATATCTTTGTAAGGTGGAGGATTTAATTAATTTTAAAGGCAATAGGTTTAAATCAAAAAGAGCAAGTTACAATTTTTTTATAAAAAACTATCGATATAAATTACTAAAATATAAAAATACTCTAGAAAAAAAAGTCTTAAATTTACATTTTAATTGGCAAAAAGATCGCCGAGGCAATTCAAGCGATAATATTTATCAAGGCTTATTACAAGACACAGCTTATTATTTAGAGGTTGCTTTAAAATATTTTAAAAAATTAGGCTTAATTGGCTATTGTGTAGAGATAGATAATAAAATAGAAGCTTTTACTTGTGGTTTTAAGATAAATCAGGAGATTTTTTGTGTGCTTTTTGAAATTACCAATTTAGAAATAAAGGGATTATCTAGTTTTATTTTTCGAGAATTTGCTAAAAAGCTAAAAAATTTTAAGACACTTAATATCATGGATGATTCAGGGCTATATAACTTGCGTGTTACAAAACTATCTTATCGGCCATCTCAAGAAGTTAATAGTTTTATCATAAACCAAAATGCTTAATCCATTATCAATAAAATTTCTAAGCTATCTAGAGCCAACAGAGGTTTTTAAGCTTTTTAAAGATAGGCCACATGCCTTTTTTTTAGATAGCAGCTTAAGAAATAATGATTTAGGCAAGTATTCCTTTATCGGCTTTGATCCATTCAAGATTATAAAGATTAACAAGGATCTTCCTTTTGACAAAATAAAAGATAGCTTAAATTTATATAGATTACCGCGATTAAAAAATATGCCTGCTTTTTTGGGTGGGCTCGTTGGATATTTTAGCTATGATCTCGGACTTTTATTAGAAAAAGTAAATTTAAAATCACAAGATGATCTAAATTTAGCAGATTGTGTTTTAGGCCTATACGATTTAATCTTAGCATTTGACCACCAGAAGAAAAAAACAATTATTATTGCCTCAGGATTTCCGGAGAAAAGTATTTATTTAAGAAAAATACGGGCAGATTCTCGCATAAAAGAAACCTTAGAAATATTAAAACGTTATAAATTAGAAGATAAAGAAAGTACCATTTC
>JBFMBJ010000022.1:0-12469 GCA_040755235.1 Candidatus Omnitrophota bacterium | reverse complement strand
TTGATAAAATAGCGTTGGGAGTAAATTTTAAACTCACCTGACGCATAGTTTCTGAAATTCCAGGGATTTCTTTTTGAATAATTTTTTTGGTTGCCTCGGGTGTAACATCACGATCACTTAAACCTGTTCCGCCAGTTGTAAAAATTAAATCTAATTTTAAAATATCCGTCATCTTTTTTAATTCTTTTGCAATCTTTTTTTCTTCGTCGGAAATAATAATATAATCAATTATTTCTAATTCATTAAATTTTTTTAAAATTTCTTTTATGATAGGACCGCTTAAATCAATCCTCTCTCCAGAGCTTGCTCGGTCACTAATAGTAATAATTCCAGCTTTAATCATATAGCTATTCTATCCCCTATTTTTATCAAGCCGCCCTTTAGAACCTTTGCAAATATTCCTTGCTTTGGCATAACACAATTACCGATTTTTTTATAAATGTTACATTTATCATGACAAGTCTTTCCGATTCCAGTAACCTCTAAAATTGTCTTATTAATTTTTATTCTATCAGCGATTTGTATTTTTGATAAATCAATGCCCGAGGTTGTAATATTTTCGGCAAAGTCTCCGGGTTTTAAATTATTATTTTGTTCTTGTATAAGTTCTTTTGATAGTAAGCTCACCTGGCGCTCTTCAAATCCCAGATGTGCATCATTTTCTATGCCCATATTTTCTATTAAAATAGCTTTTTTTACGGGATTTTTTGAAACACCTTTATTTTTACTTATATTTATTGAAAAAACCTTACCTTGCATTATTTTAAAAATATCCCTAAGATTCCGGCGGCAATAATTATTAATGCCGGTTCAATTTTTGTAGTAAGAAATAATACAAAAGCGCTTATTGCAATAACAATATTTTTAATATTCATTAGCTGGCTAAGAGTTATTGTCTGAATTGCCACTGCTATAATCATCGCAAAAATAACTATTTGTATTAGGCTAAATGCATTTTTCATTTGCGGTAAATCTTTATATTTTAGATAGACTGTTGTTATAAAAAGGATTAATAAAGCCGGTCCCAATAAATTAGCCAAATTAGCTAAAATTGCACCGGGAATTTTGGCAATTTTATAACCCACATAAGTAGCATATTTTATAGAAATTGCTCCGGGAAATATTTTTACAATTCCTGCCACATCTAAAAATTCTTGCTTTGTCAGCCAAGCATATTTTACAACTACTTCTTTTTCAATTAATGGCAAAAATGAATACGCTCCACCAATAGCAAATAAACCAATTTTAAAAAAACTTAAAAAAATCTGTAGATAAATCATTTTATTTTTTCTTTCGAATATAAGTGTCGCTCTTGCCACCAGTTTTTTTAACCAATTTTATATCATTTATAATCATTTCTTTATCAAACATCTTACACATATCATAAATAGTCAAAGCATAAATACTAGCTCCGGTTAATGCTTCCATCTCAAAGCCTGTTTTATCAATTCCTTTTACACAACATTCAACTTTTATAGAGCTTTCGTTTATTTTATAATCAAAAGAAATAGCAGTAATTTTTATTGGATGGCACATGGGAATTAAATTTACTGTATTTTTTACTGCCATTAATCCAGCAACTCTAGCTACAACAAAAACATCACCTTTTGGAATTTTATTGTGTCTTATCTTTTTGATAGTAGATCCTTTAGCAAAAATTGTTGCTTCTGCTATTGCACTACGATGGGTATTTTTTTTACAAGTAATATCAATCATTTATAACTTACCCTCCAACACAAGACATCTCCAGTTCTCTTTCTTCAACTACAGGTTTAGCGTATAGATATTTTCTAGAAATAAAATCTTCTATATTTTTTTTCATAACTTCTCTTTTAGTATTTCTACGAATTAATGATTTTAAATCTAGATAATCTTTTGCATATAAACACAATAATAATTTTCCACTAGAAGTCAGACGCAAACGATTACAGCTTGAGCAAAAAAATTGACTAAATCCGCTAATAAAACCAATATTACCTAAACTATTTTTTATTTTATAATATTTTGCTGGGCCATTTATTTTTATATTTTTATCTTCGGATAATTTACCGAATTCTTTTTCTAATCTATTTTTTACTTCATCATTAACAATTCCTAAATCATCAAAACTGGGCATTACTTTATTCAATGGAGAATATTCAATAAAACGCACTAAAATTGGATTATTTATACTAAGTCGTGCTAAATCAAAAATTTCATCTTCATTAATATTTTTTAAAACCACGGAATTTATTTTTATAGGATTAAATCCTAATTGGGATGCAATTTCTATTCCGGATAAAACATTTTCTAATAAATCTAGTCCTGTAATTTTGTAAAAAGTTTCTTTATTTAAAGAATTAAGGCTCACATTCAGACGCTTAAGCCCTGCTTTTTTTAAATCAAACACAAAATCTCTTAATAAAATACCGTTGGTGGTTAAGGATAAATCTTTGATTTCGTTAAAAGTAGCTATTTTTTTTGTTATATCTATTAGGTCGTCTCGCAGTAAAGGTTCTCCACCTGTTAAACGTACACTATCTATACCGCAAGAGACAAAAATATTTACTAAATATTCCAATTCTTCGGCTGTTAACAAATCTCTACTGCAACTTATTGTTTTTTCTTTAGGCTTACAATAAATACAGCTTGAATTGCATTCGGGGGTAACTGATATTCTTAAATAATTTGGCTTTATCATATAAAAATAAAATCTACTTTTTGATTCTTTTTTAAAAAAAATTTTCCTTTTTTCTGAACCAAAAAACCATTACTTTTAGTAACTGCTTTCATATCGCTAGAATCATAATAATTAGATGGCTTAATATAGAAATTTTCTTTTTTATAATTTATATAAGCCGGATAAAAAGTTAAGCGATCTGTATTTATCTTAAAATTATTAATTAATTTTGCTTTATAAAATTTTTTATCTAAATCCTCTTGCCCTTTTATTTTTAAAATCGCTGGCTTTATAAATAATAAAAAAGTTAAATAACTTGATACGGGATTCCCGGGCAAGCCAAAAACTAAAGTTTTATTTCTTCTACCAAACCATAAAGGTTTTCCTGGCTTAATGCTTACTCTATGGAAAATTTTTTTTACTCCTAATTCTTCTAAAATTTTAGGCACATAATCAAAAATACCTGCTGAAACTCCACCTAAAATTATAACAATATCGTAATTTAGTGCTTGTTTAATTTTATTTATTATTTCTTTAAAATCGTCTTTGGCTATACCCAAATATTTTATCTCTATGCCCAAATTTTCTAATAGGCTGACTAACATCGGACCAGTTGAATTTCTCACTTGAGAAAATTTAATCTTTTTATCCGATTCCACTAATTCATTACCTGTAGCAAATAAACATACTCTTGGTCTTTGATAAACCATCACTTTATTTTTACCAACACTTGATAGTAAGCTAATTTTTGGTGCATTAATAACATCATTTTTTGATAAAACTTTTTCTTGTTTTTTAAATATTTTCCCGCAATAAGAAATATTTTTTTCTTTTGGAAGTTTTAATATTTTAACTACACCTTCTCTGGGAGAAATAGTATCTTCGAACTTTATAACCCTATCTAAGCCTTTTGGCAAAACACAGCCGGTCATAATCTTTGCGGCTTGGTTTTTTTTAAAAATTCTATTTGCAACTTCTCCTGCGCCTATGGTTTGAACAACACTTAATTCATGGGGTAAATTTATAATATCCTTTTTTCTTACAGCATACCCATCCATTGTGACCCTATTAAAACCTGGATTATCTATATCAGAATATATATCTTGGGCTAAAACTCGATTGAAACTATTTTTTAAATCAATAGTTTCTGTATCTTTTATAAAAGTGTTTTTCAAAACTAGATTTAGCGCTTGTTTATAGCTAATCATAAAAATTATTTTAAAGAGAAACCTGTGTATAATTACTTTCTCCTACATGAATTAAAAATACTTTTTCGGGCTTTAACTCCAATAATACAAAATTAGGATCATCGGGTGTAGGAAAATAACTTCTTAACATCGGCACAGCATTTGAAAGCCATTCTTTTTTCTTAATATCATTATTAATAGCACCTTTACCTTGAATACGTACCTGAGAAAGCCTTTGATCTACAAAACAAATTTCAAAATTATTATTTTTTTCAATTTGAGATAATTTTGGAGTACCCTTAGCAGTGGCTACTAAAATTGTTCCGTCATTAAACATTGCTGGCATTACGGGTCTCACGCGCGGCTGACTTCCTTCTATTGTAGCTAAATAACCTAGTCCGGCATCCTTAACCACTTGCCTTAATTCGTCCATATTCATAATTTAACTCCTCCTTATTATATAAGCTTTTTAAATCTTAAATTGGACGTATCCTGATTATTATAGCTAGCAATAATTTCAGCTAAAATACTTAAAGCAATTTCTTCTGGGGTTTCTGCGCCTAAATTAAGCCCGATGGGGGCGGAAACATTCTTTAGCAATTCTTTTTTTACGCCTTCTTTATTAAGCCGATCTAAGACTTCCTTAACTTTTTTATAACTACCGATCATGCCAATGTAGCGGGCATCTAAATTAATAACTTTTTTTAAAACCTCGTAATCATGTTTATGGCTATGCGTTAAGATAACAATATAGGTATTTTTATCAATATTAACTTTAGATATTTTTTTACTGGGATTACCTAAAATTATTTTATCGGCTTCCGGGAAACGAGTTTTATTTAGAAATTCTTTCCTTGCATCCATAACAATAATTTTAAAATTTAACACAATGGCTAATTTATATAAAGCAATCCCAATATGGCCTGCGCCCACAATAATTAATTTTTTATCTGGGGAAAATGTTTCAATAAATACCTTCATACTCCCTCCGCATAAAGCACCATGTTTTTTATCAAGATAATATTCTTTTAGTTCTGATTTTTTTTTCATCAAAAAATGTTTCGCATCTTTTAATGCTTCATATTCAATCTTTCCGCCTCCGATAGTGCCAAGAATCACACCATCGCTAAAAAGAATCATTTTAGCGCCTATTTTTCTTGGAGTTGAACCAATTGCATCCACCACCGTTAATAAGGCGAAATTTTTATTACTTGCCAAATATTTGTCTATCTTGCTTAATAAACTCATCTAAAGTATAATATTTATATGGTTTCTATTATCCTATTAGCTGCCGGAGAATCAAAAAGATTTGGTTCGCCTAAACAACTTGCTAAGATTAATTCTACAACATTAATTGAATATCTTATTTCAAAGCTTGAAAAAACAAAGGTTGATGAAATTATCGTTGTTCTTGGTGCCTACAAAGAAAAAATCGAAAAACTAATTCCTAGCTACATTAAAATCGCCACAAACAAAGATTATCAAGAAGGCCAAACATCTTCTTTAAAAATAGGTCTAGAAAATATATCCTCTGATGCAAAATATTTTCTTGTCTTACCTGTAGATATTCCGGCGATATCGGCTGAAACAATTGATTTTGTGATTGATAAATTCATTAATTCTAAATTTTTAATTGGCATTCCAAGCTATAAAAATCAAAAGGGACACCCTCCTATTTATAGCATAAAACTAAAAAACCAAATTTTAGAACTAAAAAACAATAAACCGCTTTATACAATCAACCATCAATTTATAGGACAAACCTTAGATATTCCCGTCGATGATAAAAATATTCTCTTCAATATCAATACCCCGGAAGATTTGGAAAAAATAAGAAAATCTATTTTTTAAGAGCGCTTAATATTTTTTGCGGAAGTATTGGTAAATCCGTAATTCTTACTCCAATTGCATCATAAATAGCATTGGCAATGGCTGCAGCTGTAGGAAGAAGAGAAGATTCTCCCATGCCTTTTGCACCAAACGGCCCTTCTTTATCATTTGTTTCAATTAGAATTGTCTCTATCTCAACGGTATCTGTGGAGCGTGGAATTCTATAATTAAATAAATTTGGGTTTGGACAAATACCATTTTTAAATTTTAAATCTTCAAACAAGCTATAACCTATCCCCATAATAAGCGAACCTTCAATTTGTCCTTCTACAGCCATGGGATTTATTGCTCTGCCCACATCATGCGCATCAATTATCTTTAATATTTTAACTTTGCCGGTTTCTTTATCCACCTCGACAATAGCAATTTGTGCCTCAAAACTATAACTTGCTGAAACATTACCCTTGCCAGTTCTTAAATCAACAGGTTTTGTGGGAGGATTGTAAACGCCTTTTCCAATAAGCATTTTCCCAACTTCAAAAGAATAACAAAGTTTTACTGCTTCTTGAAAACTCATTTGATTAAATTGATTTTCTAAATCATAAATTAATTCTTTTTTATGTGCTATTCTTTCTTGTAGGATATTCCAATGTTTGGCAACAATTTCATCTATTTGTTTACGCACATCTTGAGCAGCTCTTTTAGTAGCATTTCCGCTAATAAAAGTTACGCGCGAAGCAAAGCTTCCTGTATCAAAAGGAGTATTTTCGGTATCCGCAGCAATTACTCGAATACGCGAAATATCTATACCCATTTCTTGAGCAGCAATTTGTGCCATAGTGGTATTTGCACCTTGCCCGGTATCAGCAGCACCAGTAAATAAAATAACTGATCCATCTTCTTCAACACGAATTACTGTTCCTGCAGACTCATGCGATTTATACATTTTTGAGCCCATCACATCAGCTGCAATAGCAATACCAATACCTAAATTAGTTTTTTTATTTTGTTTTAAATTTCCCCAATCAGATTTTTCACAGGCAAGCCTAATACAATCCTTTAAGCCATTTGAAGTAATCTCCATGCCATTAAAAGCAGTAAAATTTGGATCAGTTGCATTTTTAAGACGAAACTCTGCTGGATCCATTCCAATACCAGAAGCAAGCATATCTATTAAAGATTCATAAGCAAAACCTGATTGCACTCCACCAAAGCCTCTGATCGCACCACTTATAGGATTGTTGGTATAAACTCGGTATCCAAATATTTTTACATTCTCTAACTTGTAAACTATGCCAATACGCATTATGGCTGCTGCAACCACCGTTGGCCCATAACTACAATACGCTCCTCCGTCAGCAATAACTTCTCCAGCAAGCGCTTTAATTTTTCCGTCACGAGATGTACCTGCTTTTAATTTAAATATCATTGGGTGTTTGCGACGAGTATAAATAAATTCCTCTTCTCTAGTTAAACAAAATTTTACTGGGCGATTTGTTTTTTTAGCTAGCAGGCAAGCGCAAAAGTCTAAAGGAAGCATTTCTAACTTTCCACCAAAACCTCCTCCAACCTGCGGCTTAATTACTCTGATATCTTTTTGTTCCATTTTTAATGTTTTAGCAAGATTTTCCCTGACGCGAAAAGGCGCTTGTGTAGAAGTCCAAAGAGTAATTTTCCCTTCTTCATATTTTGCTAAAGCTACATGTGGTTCTAAAGCAACATGCGCTGCTGATTGCAGGCGAAATTCTACCTCGGTAATAAAATCAGATTCTTTAAAACCCTTTTCTATATCTCCAGCCAAAGCTGGAATCATTACAGCAACATTATTACGGCTTGATTGAATTTGTGAGGCGCCGGGTTTCATTGCCTCAATCGGATCAAAAACCGCGGGTAATTCTTCGTATTCAACTTTAATTAATTTTATCGCTTCAGAAGCTATTTCTTCGCTATCTGCAGCTACTGCTGCAACTTCTTCGCCTATGTAGCGCACCTTATCTGTTGCTAAAGGATATTGATCGTCGGTAAAAGGAAAAAAATATGAATTAGAACCATATCTTATTTTATAGGTATCATCTCGTGTTATTATTGCATGCACACCTTTTAATTTTAGAGCCTGTGTGGTATCTATTTTTTTAATTATTGCATGCGCTAAGGTCGAGCGTAAAAATTTTCCCACTAACATTCCAGGCAATTTCATATCAAAGGTATAAACTGCCTGCCCCGTTGCTTTTTCTTTCGCATCTATTTGGGGAACTCTTTTACCAACACTAAAAATTTCTTCCATTTTATTTTTTAATTTTTCTAGAGGCTTCTTTTACTGCCTCAATTATTTTTACATATCCTGTACAACGGCATAAATTTCCAGACATACCAATTTTAATTTCTTCTTCGCTTGGATCTGGATTTGTATCTAATAAATATTTTGCAGATAAAATCATCCCTGGAGTACAAAATCCGCATTGAATTGCACCCTTTTCTACAAAGGCTTCTTGAATAGGATGTAATTTATTTAAATCATTACTTAGGCCCTCGATGGTTGTGATTTCTGCGCCATTACAATCCGCTGCCAAAATCAAACAAGATAAAACACTCTTAGCGTTCATAATTACCGTGCAGGAACCACATTCACCATTATTACAGGCGTTTTTTGTCCCATTTAAAAGCAGCTGATCTCGAATTACTTCTACAAGCAAAGTATTACTGTTTACTTCCAATTCATAGTTTTTGCCATTAACCTTAATTTCTATATTATATTTTTGCATAAATTCTTAAGGATTTTTTAAAACAATTAACTATTATTTCTCGAAGGTATTCGTCTTTCTGTACTAAATTTAACTCTTTTGAAAAAATATTTATTAAATCTTTTTCTTGATCTTTTTTTAACATTTGATTTAAATTACTTTGAGTCTCTTTAAAGATTCTTGCAAAATTATTACCTAAATTTGCAGAAATTCTTACTTTATCCCCGGCTTCTATAATACAAACTGCTCCTTGCGTAATATCAGTATTGTTTAAACGAGGTATTCTTGTAAATGCATATCTTGTTATTTTATTTAAAGAAATTTTTATTTCTTTTAAAATTACTTTTTTTTCTTTTGGTAAATCAAGAAATTCATTTATTTTAATTTTTTTATCAACAAATACTAATTCTGCGTCTAAGGCCAGCATTAAATAAGCTAAATCTGCCCAAGGTAAACCCGAACAAATGTTTCCTCCAATGCTAGCCATATTTCTTATTTGTGGAGTGGCAACTTCAGAGATTACCTGCATAAGAAAAGAAAAATCTTTTTTTATAAAATCATTTCGGCATAGATTATCTAAAGTAACCATGGAACCAATAGAAATATATTCTTTTTCTTTTTTTATAGCAGTTAACTCTTTAATATTTTTTAATCCAATTATATTTTTAGAGAAATCATTAGATTTTTTAAAGAAGGTTAAAACAAAAGTCCCTCCAGCCAAAATTAAGGGGCTTTCCAAGCTATTCATTAATTCTTGAGCTTCTTTTATCGTTTGAGGCCTATAGTAATTAAAGTTTTTTAGAATCATTAAATAAAAGGTATTCCTTTGGTAAAACACTCTTCTACTTTTGGAACAACCTCCATATAGCTGCGGCAGCAAGCACCTACCAAAGGATCTGTATAACCATAAAGCATGCGATGAATGCGTTCTGGTTTAGAATAAAATTCACGGTTAACCCAACTAGCCAAGCGATTCAAATCATCACGTGATAAATATTTTGTTGGCATTATGGCATGGGCCATATCATAAAACCTAAAATCTTTTATCTCGCGAAGCGGGCTATCTTTAACTTGATCCCAAAGTTCAGTTCCTGGATAAGGTACTAATAAATTTATAGTCATTAGATCTGGGTCTAATTCATCTAAAACTTGCGCGCGTCTTTTAATTGTAACCTCATCGTCGTCTGGAAAACCTGCCATCACTGTGCCGCAAGTAGAAATATCGTTATTGCGTAATTCATCGATAGCTTGTTTTACTTGCTCTAAGGTAATGTTTTTCCCCATAGCTTTTAGTTTTTCATCGGTTTCAGCTTCAATCCCAACAAGAGTTAAAATGCAGCCAGCCTTACGCATCTTAGGGAATAAATGCATTTGTTCAACAAAAGAATCAGCCCGCCCTAAAAACATCCAGCGAAAATCAAGTTTTCTTTTAATCACTTCATCACAAAATTCACTGATGCGTTCTTCTTGATTATTAAATTCATCGTCTTGAATTTCAAACATCTGCACACCAAATTTTTTAACTAAAAGTTCGGCTTGATCAGCAATTCGTTTTCCGGATAACCCGCGCCAAACACCAACATTTTCTTTAAGGCGTTTATCATATTGTTGCCATTGTGCGCAAAAATAACATCTGCCTGCACAACCTCGGCTAGTAACTACGCGCACTGCTTTTGGCCAATAAGAATACGAAACATATTTATCCAATGGAAATAAATGATACGCTGGCAAGGGCAGAGAATCTAAATCCGCTATCAAACATCGGGGTTGAGTTAAAACTGCTTTTTTATTTTTACGATAGGCAATACCATTAACTTGCTCTAGCTTGGGAGTAGAGTTTTTAAGTTCTCTTAATAATTCCGTTAAGGTAACTTCGCCTTCTCCAACCACAACAAAATCTATTTCTGGATGTTCGTTTAACGATTCTAGAGGCATTGCATTAAAGTGCATTCCACCGCAAACTATTTTTATTTCAGGAAATTTATTTTTTATTTTACCTGCTGCATCATAAACACAATGCACCCAAGTTGTGCCACAGCCCATAGCCACCACGTCTGGATTAATGCGTTTTATTTCTTCAAGCATCATTTCATGAGTTAATTCAAAGGCCGGACAATCAAGAACTTTTACTTCTATCTCAGGAGATTTCTCTAATAGATAAGCTGCCAACTGCGCGTAGCCCGGGTAAATAGATTTCATCTTCCCAAAATAAACCCACATTCCCATGGGTGGGCTTAAAAATAAAATTTTCATTTACTTTCTCCTAAAATTCTTTCTAAGTTGCCAGCTAAAATTAATTCTTTATTCTTATCATCTATATTTAATTCTTTTATAGAATTTATCGTTTCACCAACTTCTTTTTTGGCTGGATAATCAGAACCCCAAAGCACCTGTTTTGAACCAAAAAAATCTAGCGAAAATTCAATAATTGATTTTTTGGTAACACCACTTGTATCTACGTAAATATTTTTTAAAATTTCTGTGGGTAACTTTCCTAAATCTTCTACGATATTACGCGAGCGTAGCATTGTATAAACCCGATCAAACCTATCTTGTACAAAAGGAATCACTCCTGCAAAATGTGCAAAAACAAATTTTAAATCAGGAAATTTATTAAATGTCTTTGACATCATTAATTTCCCAGTGCACATCGAAACATCGAAAACATATTCTAAAACTGGTTTTAAAAGCGGGTCTTTTACCCTATCAAAACCTATTGGATTAATCACCTGTGAATGCACAAAAATAATAATATTTTTCTTTTGTGCTTCCTCATAAACTGGATAAAACATTTCATCATCGAGAAATTTTCCTTCGTAACTAGAAGCTAAAGATAAAGCCTGTAAACCTAAATCGCAAGCACGCCTAAATTCTAAAAGTAATTTTTTTGGATCATCCGCAGGTAAAATTGCCGCTCCTATCAAACGATCTGGGTATAATTTTACAACTTTGGCGATTGCTTCATTGTATAAACTACAAAGCTTGTCCCAAGAGCCAAGATTTATATGTGCGTCTGAGGTAGGATAAAGTAAAACTGATTTCTCAATTTTTTCTTTATCCATTATCGACAAAAAACTGTCTAAATCTGACCAACCAACTTTAAAAAAAGTAGTCTTCTTGGCTAATTCTTTTGGAAACCAATGAGCGTGACTATCAAGAATTTTCATTTTTTATTTAGGATGCTCCTGTTTAAAAGGAATTACTGGTTTTGTCCAGGGTGTCTGCTGATTAATAATTGATATTTCCAAAGGACAAACATTTACTGGCACACTTAGCGCAAATTTAACTGCGTTTTCAATTGCTTCGGTAGTCATCAATCTTGAGGTATCCGTAGTAATTTCTTTTAATTTTCCGGTTAAGTCAGTATCCGTAACTCCGGGCAAGAGTGAAGTAACTTTAATTCCGTAATCGCGTAATTCCCAAAATAAGCCTTTTAAAAAAGCCTTTAGTCCCACTTTTAAAGAGCTATATACAATAAAATTTCTTGGTACTGGATCTACTAAGGTAGAACCTGAAACCATATTAATAATGCTACCCGACTTATTTTTAATCATATCATTAATCACTAGTCTAATTAAACGCACATAGCCCAAATAATTTGTGTAAACCAGCTTTTCAAAATCTTCAATGGGTTGTTCTGGAAAGGGATATTGACTGGAAACACCAGCATTATTAATCAAGATATCAATCTTCCCAAATTTTTCTCGAGCTTTATTTACTAAATTTTCTAAATCCGCTAATTTTGTTACGTCGCAAGTAACTGGTAAAACTTCTACTTTATATTTTTTGGCTAATTCATCTGCGGTTTCTTTTAAAGGCTCAATTTGACGTGCGGCAAGAACTATATTTATACCTAAACTTGCAACTGTAGATGCTAATGCCTTTCCAATTCCGCGGCTTGCACCAGTAACAATAGCTGTTTTTCCTTTTAAATCAGACATTTTACACTCCTTTAATGAGCCCCCATTCTTGCTTTCGCAAGAAAGCATGGGAGGGCGAATTTAACCCCCATCGTTTTGTAAGTTTTGCTTCACAAAACTTACAAAACGAAA
>JBFMBJ010000021.1:0-12599 GCA_040755235.1 Candidatus Omnitrophota bacterium | reverse complement strand
AATTGCAAAATATTTGGTGGAAATTGCCCATAAAGAAAAAGCAAAATATATTGCTCATGGTTGTACTGGGAAAGGAAATGATCAAGTAAGGCTTGAAGTAACTTCAAGAATTTTAGACCCAAATTTAGAAATTATCGCTCCCGTTAGAACCTGGGAATTTAAATCAAGAGAAGAAGAGATAGATTATGCCAAAGAAAAAGGTATTCCTTTAGAAGTCACCAAGAAAAAACCTTATAGTATTGATAAAAATTTATGGGGAGTAAGTATTGAGTCAGGAATTTTAGAAGATTCAAATATAGAGCCCCCAGAAGATTGTTATCAAATTACAAAGTCACCGGAAAAATGTTCGAATACGCCAAAATATTTAGAGATTTATTTTGAAAAAGGAGTCCCGAAAAAAATTAATGGCAAATCTTATGATTTACAAAATTTAATTAAAACTTTAAATAAAATTGGAGGGGATTTTGGCGTAGGTAGATCAGATTTAATTGAAAATAGGCTTGTGGGTATAAAATCTAGAGAAATTTATGAGGCACCTGCTGGAACGATTCTTTATTTAGTGCACAAAGAATTAGAAAATTTAATTTTAGATAGAGAGACAATGCACTTTAAAGAATTAATTTCTTTAAAATATGCACAGCTTGTTTATTTTGGTCTCTGGTACACAAATTTAAAAGAGGCCCTGGATGGATTTGTTACAAAAACACAAAATAAAATCACAGGTAGTATAAAAGTTAAGCTTTATAAAGGAAGCTGTGCGGTCGTGGGAAGAAAATCCCAATATTCTTTGTATAAAGAAGAATTAGCTACTTATGGCAAGAAAGATATTTTTAATCAGAAATTAGCCGAAGGGTTTATTAAGATTTGGGGATTACCATACCAAAAATAAAAAGAGGGAGATATGGCAAAAAAACTCTGGGGTGCAAGATTTACTAAAGAAATTGATAAAGATTTTTTTCAATTTCAAAAATCTATTCAATATGATTACAAATTAGCTAAATATGATATATATCACTCGCTAATTCATGTATTAGCTTTAGCTGATGCAAAAATATTAAGCAAACCCGAAACAAAAAAATTAATATCTAGCTTAAAAGAAATCTTAAAGGAAATAGAGGCTAATAAATTTAAACCCAATCTAGAATCAGAAGATATACATACGGATATTCAAAATAGAATTGAGAAAAAAATTGGGAGATTAGCCCTTAAATTACACACGCTTAGATCAAGAAATGATATGATCGTTTTTGATGAAAAATTTTATTCCAGTGATAAAGCTAGCGAAATCGTAGATAACTTAAGAAAAACCATTGCTTCTTTAAAATATTTAAGTAATCAGTATAAAAATATAGATATTGTTGGCTATACCCATAGTCAAAGAGCGCAGAAAATTAAATTCAGTGATTATATCGGGGCATTTATTAAGATGTTTGGGAATGATTTGGAGAGATTAAGTAATTTCCAAAATAACTTAATTATTTATATTGGCTCAGGTGCTTTTAAAGGAACAACATTGTTAAAAAATTACAAGACAGCTATTAAAAAAGCAAATGGTATTTTAAGATTTAAAACTGGTAAAATAAAAGTTGTAGATAACCCAGCTTGTAATGTTAGTGATAGGGATTTTATAGTTGAGTTTTTAAGTATTTTAGCGAATTTACAAATGCATTTATCTAGAATCTGCGAAGATTTTATTCTGTATTCTACGAAAGAATTTAATTATTTGGAATTACCAGAGGAATTTTGTACTGGAAGCTCACTTATGCCGCATAAGAAAAATCCAGATTTTTTAGAATTAGTTAGAGGTTATACTGGCAGAATTTATGGCGGGTTAATCTCAATTTTAGTAACTATGAAAGGTTTACCTTTAACATATAATAGAGATATGCAATTAGACAAAAAACCTCTATTTAGTTGTGTAGAAATTATTGAAGCTGAGCTTAAGCTTATGGCTAAATTTATAAAAGAAATAAAACTGAATAAAGAAGTAATTAAAATCGCCCTAAAAGATAAAAGTTTATATACAGTGGATTTAGTAGAATCTTTAGTAAAAGACAATGGAATGCCTTTTAAAAAAGCATACGACATAGTTGGTAAAAGTATAAAAAATAAATAAAATGCATGAATTTAGATATAAAAATCATGAACTTTTCTGCGAAGAGCTAAAAATTAAAGATATTGCAGATAAGGTCGGTACGCCATTCTATCTCTACAGCTACAAAACAATTATCGACCATTACCAAAAAATCAAAGCTGCCTTTCGTGAGGTTAGCCCTTTAATTTGTTTTTCTATGAAATCAAACTCAAATCTGGCAATTTGTAAAGCTTTGGTTAATGAAGGTTCTGGACTAGATATTGTTTCAGGAGGCGAACTTTATAAAGCTTTAAAAGTTGGAGTAGACCCCAAAAAAATAGTTTATGCATCGGTTGGCAAAACACAAAAAGAAATCGAAACTGCGATTAAAAATAATATTTTATTATTTAATGTCGAATCAATTCCAGAACTAGAATTAATTAATAAAGTTGCTAGAAATTTAAATAAAAAAGTCGATGTGTCTTTACGGATTAATCCAGAAGTAGAGCCAGATACACATTACTATATAAAAACTGCAAAAAAAGAAAGTAAATTCGGCATAGATTTTAAACTAGCGGAAAGTATATTTATAAATAGGAAAAAATATACAAGCGTAAATATTGTCGGGTTGCATTTACATATTGGTTCTCAAATTACTCAAGCAAAACCTTTTGTTCAGGCGATTAATAAAGTTGTAGGATTAATTAAAAAATTAGAAAAAAAATCTATAAAGCTAAAATATTTAAATATTGGCGGAGGTTTAGGGATTATTTATGATAAAGAAAAACCGCAAACTGCCCAAGAATTTGCCAAAGCAGTATTACCGATTTTAAAAAGGGCGAATTTAAAAATTATTTTAGAGCCGGGAAGATTTATTGTTGGTAATGGCGGAATTTTAGTTACAAAAGTAACTTATGTTAAAAAAACTAAAGCAAAAAAATTCGCTATTGTTGATAGCGGAATGAATGATTTAATCAGGCCTAGTTTATATGAGGCCTATCATGAAATTTTGCCTGTGTATGAGAAAAAAGGGCCTAAATTTAAATATGATATTGTTGGGCCAATTTGTGAAAGTGGAGATTTTTTTGGGAAAAATAGGAATTTAGTAGAATTAAGATCAGGAGATTATTTGGCAATTATGTCAGCTGGAGCATATGGTTTTAGTATGAGTTCAAATTACAATAGTCGACCTCGCGTACTAGAAGTAATGGTAAAAGAGAATAAATTTTTTATCATAAGAAATAGGGAAACTTACCAAGATTTAGTGCGCCTTGAAAAAATTCCTTCATTTTTAAAAGGTTAATTATGAGAAAAATAGAATTTACAAAAATAGTAGCTTCTGGAAATGATTTTGTTATCGTAGATAACATTAGAGGCAGCATAAAAAATAACTTAAAATTATTTGCAAAAAATGCATGTAATAGAAAGTTTGGCATTGGCGCAGACGGATTGATTTTGGTAGAAAAATCAAAAATTGTTGATTTTAAAATGAGGATTTTTAATCCTGATGGCTCGGAAGCAGAGATGTGTGGAAATGGTGCGCGCGCAATAAGTTTATTTGCTTTTGAAAATAAAATCGCCAAAACAACAATGTTTTTTGAAACAAAAGCTGGAATTATCGAGGCAAAAGTTTTAAATAAAAATTGTGTGAAAATTAAAACAACGCCTCCTAAAAATGTAAAGTTAGATGTTTTTATAAAAGTTAATAAAAAACCAATTTGTATTAATTTTATTGATACGGGTGTACCGCATACAGTGATTTTTGTTAATGGCTTAGAGAATATTGATGTTTTTGGTATAGGTCGATTAATCAGAAATCATCCTAAATTTATGCCGCGGGGAACAAATGTAGATTTCATAGAAGTTTTTAATAAAAATTCTTTAAAAATACGTAGTTATGAAAGAGGCGTCGAAGATGAAACCCTTGCCTGTGGCACGGGTTCAGTGGCAAGTGCAATTATTTTTGCAATAAAATCAGGGGCACTAGATTTATCTAAGGTTAATGTAATAACAAGAAGCAGAGAAACTCTTAAGGTATCTTTTGATCGCTGTGGAAATGAATTTAGTAATGTTTGGTTAGAGGGAAAAGTAAAAAAAAGCTTCGAAGGAGTTTTATCCGTCACAAAACTTCGGCGGATTTAATTCCGACAAGCGACTTATGCCGTTTTTAACTCCATAAGTCGTGCCGTCATTAAAAAAGGGAGGGAGAAAATGATGATTTTTTGGGTAATCTTAGCGATTGTGGTTCTTTGGATAGTTGCAGTGTTTAACAAGTTGGTAGTTTTAAAAAACCAAGTCTCAAATGCGTGGCGTCAAATTGATGTACAGCTTAAAAGAAGGTATGATTTAATACCTAATTTAGTTGAGACCGTAAGAGGTGTAATGAAATTTGAACAAGATACCTTAACTAAAGTAATTGAGGCGCGTAATAAGGCTATGGCCGCACAAAGCATTCCTGATAAAGCGGCACAGGAAAATGTTTTAACGGGCGCGCTACGTCAATTATTTGCACTTGTCGAAAATTACCCACAGATAAAATCTAATACGAATGTAACGCAGCTTCAGGAAGAGCTTACTTCTACGGAAAATAAAATTAGTTTCGCACGGCAATTTTACAATGATCTTGCTACACAATTTAACATTGCACAACAAGTTTTTCCGACAAATTTAATTGCAAGCATTTTTGGATTTAGTCACGTTGATCTTTTTCAAGTAGCTAGCGAAGCAGAAAAACAAGTACCAAAGGTAAATTTAGATCTTAAATAAATAACGTAGATTACACAGATTTTTAAAAACAAGATTACACAGATTGAAATTTTAAATTTATTTGTCTAATTAAATTGAAAATGAACCCCGTTAGAAATTTACATAGCGGGGCAAGGGTCTGTAATAAAAAATAAGATTTAAAATAGGAGATTTCTAACCGGGTGAATATTTATCAACAGATCCAAAGCAATAATCATAAAACTTGGGCCGTGGTAACTATTTTTGTTATTTTCTTTGGATTTATTGGATATGGTTTTGATTATTTTTATTTTGGCGGACAATTGCCGATTTTTACTTTTGTAGCACTGGGCATTAGTTTTCTTTCGATATATTTAAGCTTTCAATATGGTGATCGCTTTATCCTTCATTCTAGTCATGCACGCCTATTAGATTTAAACGATTCTAAAGAGAAGCAATGGCAGAATATTGTTGAAGAGATGACTATTGCAAGCGGCCTAGCTCGCGTACCAACTACTTATGTAATTGACGATTCTGACCCAAATGCTTTTGCAACTGGTATCAACCCGCAAACAGCATCCATTGCCGTAACAAAAGGTTTATTAAATTCATTAAACAGAGAAGAGCTTCAGGGTGTTGCGGCTCACGAAATGAGCCATATTAAAAATTACGATGTGCGTTTTATGCTTTTTGTAAGTGTTTTAGTAGGGGCAATTGTTCTTTTGTCGGATTGGGCAACGAGAATTTTTCGCTATACCACTGCTTCGAGAGGCCGAAGCAGGGACAAGTCTTCTTCAGGAGGACCAATTCTTTTAATTATGCTTGTGATTTGGTTAATTGCAGTAATTTTGGCGCCAATTTTATCGCAATTAATTGCCATGTGTGTTTCGCGAAGTCGTGAATCTTTAGCAGATGCATCAGGAGCAGAGATTTCACGTAATCCTCTTGCCTTAGCCAGTGCTTTAGAAAAAATAGATTCTGCAATAGGTCCAACAAAATCTATAACTCGTGGTACAGCAGCACTTTGTATTTGTGACCCACAGGCAAGGCCACTCGATTCTAAAGAAGGTTGGTTTGCAAACTTAATGGCGACGCATCCGCCGATACAAAAACGTATTGAGGCTTTACAGCAAATGGCATATATCAAGCAATAAAATGAAAAACCCTAAATCCAAAATTCTAAGCTCTAAGTAAGTCCAAAACCCAAGAGTCTTTATGCTTTGAACATTTGGATTTTAAGTTTTTTTTGAGTTTGTTTAGAATTTAGAGCTTAGTGTTTAGAGTTTATAATTAAACGGAGGTTTGAAAGATGTTTAGAGGTTCACTGGTTGCATTAGTTACACCTTTTTCCGCCAAAGGCGGATCCGCCTCCGGCGGAGACAATTTAGTAGTTGATGAAAAAACATTACGTGATTTGGTAGAGTTCCAAATTAAAAATGGAACTTCTGCAATAGTACCTTGTGGTACAACTGGAGAATCTGCAACGTTGAATTACGAGGAACATGAACGCGTGGTTGAAGTTGTAATTGACCAGGTAAAAAAAAGAGTTCCGGTAATAGCTGGAACTGGTTCGAATTCTACGGATGAGGCAATTATGTTAACTAAACATGCAAAAAAAGCAGGTGCAGATGCAACACTACATGTTTCACCGTACTACAACCGTCCGACGCAAAAAGGGCTTTACCTGCATTTTAAAGCTATTAGTGACGCAGTGGATTTACCTATTGTTTTATACAATATTGCCTCGCGTACAGGTGTCAATATTGAGCCAGAGACCATAGCCAAATTAGCCAAAGATTGTAAAAATATTGTAGCTGTAAAAGAAGCCTCGGGTTCTTTAGAGCAAATGGCACGCATTAAAGCTTTAACCGCTCCAGATTTTGATTTGATCTCTGGAGATGATAGTTTAACTTTGCCAGTTTTATCTATTGGTGGCACAGGTATAATTTCAGTGGTGGCAAATATTGTACCGCGTGAGGTAGCGGATTTGGTGAATGCTTTTGAAGAAGGAAATTTTAAAAAAGCACAAGCGTTGCATTATAAATTATTGCCGCTTATTAAAGCAATGTTTATCGAAACAAATCCAATTCCTGTAAAAACTGCAATGGGTTTAATGAAATTATGTAATCCAAGTCTGCGGCTTCCGATGTGCGAGATGTCAGAGGAGAATTTAGAAAAATTAAAAACAGCTTTAAAAAATTATAAATTAATATAAAAGAGGAGAAATTTTTCAGTGATTAAATTAGTTATCAGTGGTGCGTGCGGTAAAATGGGTAGTCGTATTTTGAATTTAGCCCAAAAAGATAAAGATTTTAAAATAATCGCCGGCTTAGAACAGAAGAATCATCCGCAAGTCGGAAAAATTATAAATAATGTTTTAATTTCAAGTAACCAAGAAGATTTAAAAAATGCAGATTGTTTTGTTGATTTTACAACTCCTCTAGGCACGTTAGAGAATTTAGCAGTTGCTCTTAAATATAAAAAACCTTTGGTAATCGGCACGACTGGTTTTAGTCCAGGACAAACCAAAGGAATTAAAAAAGCTTCAAAAAAAATCCCAATTGTTTTTTCACCAAATATGTCTATAGGGGTAAATTTATTTTTTCGCTTAGTAAGGGAATTAACTTCTAAATTATCAAAAGATTATAAAGTAAATATTATTGAGGCGCATCATGTTCATAAAAAAGATGCTCCTTCAGGAACAGCAAAAAAAATTAAACAAATTATAGATGAATTTGGGCAACAGAAGGTTTTAGGTGTTCAGTCTATTCGTGAAGGTGAGATCGTAGGGGACCACAAGGTAATTTTTGAAAGTGATTTTGACAAAATTGAATTGTTTCATTCGGCAAAAACACGTGATATTTTTGCACAAGGTGCATTAGTAGCTGCTAAATGGCTTGTGAAAAATAAAAAGAAAAATGGTCTTTATGATATGGGAGATATCCTAGGTTAAATTATGATTACTAAAATAAAAATCATATTTTTAATTACTTATTTTTGCGCTATAAACACCTATGTTTTAGCTCAAGAAATTGAACCCCTTTGTGTAGATTCTAGCCGTTTAAAACAAACAGATATCACAAGTTACTTAGATAACAAAATTATTCAAGGTAAAAATTTAATTTATTGTTCGACTTTTCAGATTGCCTGGAATGAGCTAATGGATAGTATTATAAAAGAGCCTATAAAGCTAGACGCATATCCTTTTGCCGCACAGGAACTTAATAAGAAATTAACCATCAAAAAAGATTTATCAGATGATTGTTATCTGGCAATGGCAGGATTCAATAAAGATGGTATTATCGAAAAGATTAAAAAAGCGCTCAGGGATAAATTTAATACTACTATGGGGATAAATGTAAATCTAAAAAATCCCGATGATATCCTGGCCTATGCATTTTTATTTAAAAATTTAAAATTCGAAAATGAATTTGAAGTAATGGAAGAACCAATTAAATTTAAGAGTAATCCAATGTTTGATGGGACTAATGTTAAAGCATTCGGAATAAAAAATTATAAACCTGGTAACACTTACGATAAAATAGTCAATCTTCTAGATTATCAAAATGAAGATGATTTTATTATCAGTCTTAAGTCTATTGTAGATAAAGACGAAATAATTTTGGCTAAAGTTAGTCCCAAGGATTCGCTTATAAAAACTATAGAATATGTGTTATCTCGTATAAATAATAAAAATGCATCTAGCTTAAAAGAAGGGGAAACGCTTCAAATTCCAAAAATAGATTTTAATATTTTTCATGAATTTTTCGATTTGGAAAATAGGAGTCTATTAAATAAGGGTTGGGAACAATATATTTTAAGTAAGGCAATTCAAGCAATCAGATTTAGATTAGATGAAAAGGGTGCTTTTTTAAGATCAGAAGCGGTAATAGAATTAGAAGAAGGAATTATGGATTATAGTCCTAGGCAATTTATTTTTAATAAAGCATTTTTAATTTGCTTAAAAGAAAAAAATGCAAAGTATCCGTATCTTGCGATATGGATAGACAATGTAGAATTATTAATAAAACAAGAAGCAACTCCAGGTGATAGCTCATACAGTCTTGGTACTTCTGGTTTTGGGATTTTAAATCAACAAGATTCAACTAGTAAATTTTAGAGGGAGTTTTTAATATGTTTGAATTATCAGAGCGTTTAAAAAAGTTACCGCCGTATTTGTTTGTTGAAATTGATAAAGCAAAAAGAGAAGCGCGTTCACAGGGTCGCGATTTAATCGATTTAGGAATCGGGGATCCAGATACGCCAACACCAAGTTTTATTATTGATAAATTGTACGAAGCAGCAAAAGATCCAGCTAACCATCGATATGCTTTAGATGCAGGATTAATGAGCCTGCGTCAATCAATTGCTAAATGGTACAAAGATAGATTTAATGTAACTTTAAGCCAAGATAATGAAATTTTACCTTTAATTGGTTCAAAAGAGGGTATTGCGCATTTTCCTTTAGCAGTTTTAAATAAAGGCGATTATTCACTTATTCCCGATCCGTGTTATCCTCCCTATAAAGGCGGTACGCTTTTTGCAGATGGTAAGATTTTTTTAATGCCGCTTTTATCAAAAAATAATTTTTTGCCGGATTTAAATAAAATTCGCGCAGCAGTTTTAAAAAAAGCAAAGATTATTTATATAAATTATACAAATAATCCTACATCAGCTGTTGCAAACGATGAATTTTATAAAGAATTAATTGATTTTGCAATTAAAAATAAAATTATTATAGTTTCTGATTTGGCATATACTGAAATTTGTTTTGATGGATACAAGCCAAAGAGTTTATTGGAGTTTCAAGGATCCAGAGACTGTGTAATTGAATTTCATTCTTTATCTAAAACCTACAATATGACTGGCTGGCGTATTGGTTGGGCTTGTGGAAACGCTGAATTAGTCGGTCTACTTGCAAAAGTAAAATCAAATATTGATTCTGGTGTATTTCAGGCGATTCAAGTTGTTGGAATTGAGGCTTTGGAAAAGGGCCAGGAGCATCTAGAAAAAATGTGTGCAGTTTATCAGGAAAGGCGTGATGTTTTGGCAGGAGGCTTGAAATCTTTGGGACTTAATTTTAATTTACCTAAAGCGACTTTTTATCTTTGGGCAAAAGTTCCCAAAAGATATGATTCAAGAAGTTTTGCAAAACTTTTATTAGAAAAATCTGATATTGTAGTTACTCCCGGAGTTGGTTTTGGCAAGTTTGGGGAAGGTTATGTGAGATTCGCCTTAACGGTTGATAAAGAGCGTATTAAAGAAGCAATAGAACGTATTAAAAAAGTATTGTGATTAAAAGCTATTTAGGAATTGGGTCAAATTTAGGAAGGCGTCAGATTAATATTAAAAAAGCCATAGAATTATTAAAACAATTACCTAATACAAAATTAACAAAAATTTCTAAACTTATTGAGACGAGGCCGGTGGGTGGGCCAAAACAAAGAAAATTTTTAAACGCTGCAATAGAAATAAAAACAAGTTTAAAACCTTTAATTTTATTAAAAGCACTTAAAAAAATAGAAAAAGATTTAGGAAGGGTTAAAACTATTAAGAATGGCCCGCGCGTAATTGATTTAGATATCTTGTTTTATAATGAAAAAAATATTCATGAAAAAAATCTAATTATTCCTCATCCAAGAATGTTTCAAAGGGATTTTGTTCTAAAACCTTTAGGAGAAATTATTCCTGAAAGCAAATTAAAGCTTTTACAGAAAAGATATGCAATTAATTAGAAGTATTAAAAAAATTAGAGATTTTGTTAAGCAGCAAAAAAAACGAAATCGTACTATTGGTTTTGTGCCTACCATGGGTTATTTACACGAAGGGCATTTATCTTTAGTAAAGCAGGCAAAAAAAGATAATGATATAAGTATTTTGAGTATTTTTGTAAATCCAGCTCAATTTGGACCAAAAGAAGATTTTAAAAAGTATCCCCGCAATTTAAAACACGATATAGCCTTGGCAAAAAAAGCAAATGTAGATGTTATTTTTTATCCTAAGGTTTCAGAAATTTATCCCAAAAATTATAAAACCCATATTTGTGTAGAAAAATTAACAAAATATTTATGCGGAAGAAGTAGGCCAGGGCATTTTCAGGGCGTGGCAACAATAGTAACAAAATTATTTAATATAATTATGCCAGATGTTAGTTATTTTGGCCAAAAAGATGCACAGCAAGCAATTATTATTAAAAAAATGGTTCAAGATTTAAACATGCAGACTAAAATTAGAATTATGCCGATCGTACGAGCTAAAGATGGACTTGTACTTAGCTCAAGAAACATTTATTTAGATAAAAAACAAAGAAAGGAAGCTCCAATTTTATATAAAAGTTTAAGGGAAGCAAAATCTTTAATAAAAAATGGGCAAAAAAGCGCTTCAAGAATAATTTCAATGATACATAAAATAATAACAAGAAATAGTTCTGGTGTAATTGATTATGTATCAATTGTGGATTTAGAAAATTTAGAGCCAGTTAAGATTATTAAGAATCGGGTTTTAATTGCTTTGGCAGTTTGGTTTGGTAAAACACGTTTAATTGATAATATTATTATATGATACGCAATAAAAAAATTAAAATTGGAATTGTTGGTGTAGGTACTATTGGCTCGCGTTTAGCAAAAACGATTGTAAAAGATTTTAAAATTCAAGCGCAACTAATAGGTATCTGTGATATCGATAAAAATAAAATAAAAAATTTACAAAAAATATTAAAAAATAAAATTCCAATTTTACCTTTAGAAAATTTAATAAAAAAATCAGATTTGATTATTGAATCTGCTTCGACAAAGATATCTTATGAGGTAGCAAAAAAGGCAGTCTTAAATAATAAAGATGTTATGATTATGAGCGTGGGTGGGCTCTTAGGGAAAAATGATTTATTTTCTTTAGCAAAAAAACATAATATTAAAATTTATATTCCTAGTGGAGCAATCGCTGGTATAGATGCAATTAAAGCGGCAAATTTAGTTAAAATTAATAAAGTGACTTTGACTACCCGAAAGCCGCCAAAAAGCTTAGCTGGCGCACCGTATATTTTAAAAAGAAAAATAAATTTAAATAAAATCAAGAAAGAAACAGTTTTATTTGAAGGAAACGCCTTAAATGCAGCTAAAGGATTTCCTCAAAATATCAATGTAGCTGCGGCTTTAAGCTTTGCAGGCATAGGTCCAGAAAAAACAAAAGTAAAAATAGTTACTTCGCCCAAATATACAAAAAATATTCACGAGATTGAAATAGCAAGTTCTGCTGGTATCATTAGGACGCGTACAGAAAATGTCGCATGTCCAGAAAATCCAAAGACTAGCTATTTGGCAGTTTTATCAGCAATCGCAACATTAAAACAGATTTTAGAACCTATAAAAATTGGGACATAAAATTATTAATAAAAATCCTAATGAGTATTTTATCAGAAAGAAATAAGCAACAAATTAAAGATTTTTTCAAAATCACTCTGCCTAGTGATATAGAAAAAGATTCTACAGGAAACTATCTTTTTGAAAGATTTGATCAAAAGAAAATAATGGAGATTATTGATTTTACTCCTCCGTTTTTGAAAATACAAAAAATAGCAGTGTTGGGTTCCAATAGAGAAGATATCTATAGTATTAAAGGTATAGCCACTGGGATATTAACTTTTGAAGATACCAATGGTCATTATAACAACGCGATTCATTTGGCGCAGTGTGGGCAATTGATGGCTTCAGCTGCTTCAATTTATTTGGCTATATTGTTTCCATCTACTGCTCCTCAGGTTGTGAAAGTGGATCAGATAAAATTGTCTCCGCAGAGCATATTA
>JBFMBJ010000020.1:4773-12668 GCA_040755235.1 Candidatus Omnitrophota bacterium | reverse complement strand
ATAAAGTGTGATTAGATTCTTTGCTTGATATAAAAAAAGGGGAATTAACAAAACTAAAAATGCGCGGATAAAATCCGAAGCAAACATAGTTTTGCGTTTATCCCAGCGATCTACATATGCACCTGCTACCGGGCCGATTATAAATACAGGCAGTATTGTAAAAGAAATAATTTTTGCAAGTTCATATGCTGATCCCGGATATCGCTCGTGGATAAAACCAATTAGAGCCATCTGCCCCAAGCGATCGCCAAATTGAGAAACAATTTGGCCAATCCAAAGACAAAGAAAATTTTTGTTTTTTAAAATCTCTCTGTATTTAGCCATCTCTTTTTTAAATCTTAAATCCGAAATTCTAAACTCTAAACAAATCCAAAATTACAAATTCAAATGTTCTAAACAATGTATTTTGTTTTAAATTTTAAACATTTGAGCTTTGAAATTGTTTAGAACTTAATGTTTAGAATTTAGAGTTTATTTTATAAGCCGGCGAGAGGAATCGAACCCCCGGCCCGCGCTTTACGAAAGCGCTGCTCTACCTACTGAGCTACGCCGGCATCTCTGGTAAAAAATACCCTATATTTATTCTTTAGATATTCCTGGCGAAATTTTATATCGGTTATCTCTTGATAGCTATTTTGCGCTTGATTTTTCAACCATTCAGGAGTCAAACAAAAAGTCTCTAGAATCTTATTAAATATCAAATTTGATTTTTCAAAATCAGCTATTGGACAATGGAAAGTAATAATTTTAGCAGACCAAACACTAAATTTATCTTCAGAACTTAATGATTTTTGTGTAATTACAAAAATTTTGCTGATTAGTTTTTTCTTTTTTGAACTAAATTTAAAAACCCCCTGTGCTGCAGTAAATTCTGGCAAAATCATCAGAAGATCGGGATTAATATTGTTCTTAACAAAATTAGTCATATCTTCTAATTCATACAATTCTAAATCCTTATAAATTATTTTTAGCTGTGGTAAAAATAAATCTTTAATATAATCTGTGGCTTTTAAATATTTAACTACAAAAAAGTTTTCTTGATCATTAGATATTTTGTATTTAGAGCCTTCTAAAATACCTTTTTTTATTAATGCATCACTTGGTTCCACGAATAAAGGAACGCTGGGATCACTTATATAAAAAATAGTATTTGAATCTTTCTTGTTTTCTACCTGTAACCAAATTACCGGCTCTTTATAAGGCCTGGAAATCTCTCCTTTTACATCAAACCCTTTTGGAATAGAAACTACAAAAGCTGATTCTTTAGGATCTTGATAAATAAAACTTGCTTCGGCAAAAGAAAATCTTGTAAATATCAAAGCTAAAAAAATAGAAAATAAAATAAGTTTATTTTTCATAAATAAATTTTTTACTAATTTTATAAATAATTAAACTAACCAACCAACCTAAAAATAATCCAACAAAAATATCTAATGGATAATGCAGACCGCAAAATATACGACTAATTCCGATGAAGAGACTACTTATTATTAAAATTGTGCCAATTTTTTTATTCACAAAAAATAACATTACTGCTATGGCCATAGAAACACTGGCATGATCTGAAGGAAAAGAACCATCTAGTTTGTGTTTAACCAATAAATTTACTGAATCCATTATAAATGGCCTGGGTCTTAACCAAAAAAATTCAATGAATTTATTAATAAAGAGTATGGAAATTGCTGAAATAAAACTTAAGTAAACTATTCGCTTGTTTTTTTTAAAAAAAATATAACAAATACATAAGGGAAAAATAATTATAAAAAAGTATTTCGCAAAAAAAATCATTAAATTATCTAAGAAAATATTTTGCCCAGATAAATTATTAATTAAGTGAAATAATTTTACATCCATATAAATAAAATGGTGCCGAGGGCCAGAATCGGACTGGCCACGCATCGTCGCTTACGCTCCTCTCCATAGGGGCTTTGCCCCTCTGGTGTCCCAACTTACCGTCGGGACTTCGTCACCCCAAAATCGTGGAAAAAAATTTTTCCCACACTCTTTTGGCGTGGCTAATATGTGTTTATAACTAACGCTCTTTACAAATAAAATGGTGCCGAGGGCCAGAATCGGACTGGCCACGCCTGCCTTTTCAGGGCAGCGCTCTACCACTGAGCTACCTCGGCACTTTGTTAAATTTTTAGACTCTATTTTGTAAAAGATATTTATAAATCAGTGGCCCAAAAACTAGATAAACCGAAAATACACTACACAATGTTGTATGCGGCCAAATTAAAAATGCGATAATTATTATACCACTAATTGTTAAGGCTTCCCACAATTTTAAATTTCTAAAGTTTGGATATTTAATTTTACTTATCATTAAAATTGCTAATACCAGAGCTATAATTAAAAATACAATTGGCTTTAAAATTATTTTACCCTTTGCTAAAAGTAAGAGAAACGAAGCAAAAAAACCACCTGAACCGGTTATTGGTAAGCCTAAAAAATGTGTTTCTTGTTTTTGTCTTGCATAAAGATTAAAGCGCGCCAAGCGGTACGCTCCAGCTAAAAGATATAAAAATAAAATTATAATACGCAAAGGCACATCTAAACTAATCGTCAAGGCATAGAATAAGCTGATTGGTGCAATACCAAAAGAAATAATATCTGCTAAAGAATCAAATTCCTTGCCAAAATCTGAGCTGGTTTTTGCAAGACGCGCTATCTTACCATCAAGCATATCTAAAACGACACAAATAATCACTAGCCAAGCAGATTTCATAAATTCATCTTTGATTGCTAAAATCATAGAATAGAATCCGCAAAAAATATTTAGACTAGTTAATACATTAGCTAGTATTTGAAACATTACTCTCTTACCTCTATTTGACTTGGATGGTCAATGATGATCTCTGGTTCATTTTTATATTCTTTAATCAAGCCTGTGATGCGTACAAATCTTCCTTTATAATCTTCAAAATCAATATTTTCGTTACTAAAAAACATCTGATTTTTCTTGAAGATTATAGCATTTAAACTGCTCTTTGCAAAATCTAGTTTTACAACATTTCTTGTAAAAATTACTTTTAGAATCTGGCCCTCAATAGTCCTAACTTCCCCAATATGATCTTTTGCTTCTCGAGGTCTAATGATAGAACTAACCTGCCAGAGGCCGCGATTATTTTCTCTTGCCTCCTTTTGCGCTCTTACAAATAAATCTACAAATTTTACATTAGGAGGCATTGTATAAATCATAGCATATCCCTGCTCTACGATTTCTTGATTTACAAATACTTCTTCTTTACTATCATTGGAGCTTTTGGCAAAACAATATGCTAAGACTCTGCCATATTTGTCTTTTCTTTGCACATCAAATTCTAAACGGATTAATTTATCCTGCACTAGTTTTTTATTAAACTCTTTTGCTTCTACTGCGTAAGGCTGCGGTTTAAAAACCCAATTATTGCCGACGTGAATTCTTGTTTCCGGAGTATTAATTCCAATATAGCGTACAACCCATCCATTATCAAGTTTTATAGTATCTCCATCAACGACATCGACTACTTTAAAATACTTATTATCAAGATTAAAGATATTGCATCCGCAAAAAAATAAAATTAAAAATAATATTAATGATTTTTTAAAGAATCGCATTTTACTTTAGCCGTTGCATAATATTAACAAAAATCTTCTCTGCTAATTTTAAGTTAGGCAGGAGATTCTTACGAGAAGTTACTTTTAGCCTACGCGTTGCAGGGGTAATGCTTGTAATAGAAATAACTACGTGCGAACCTTCGATTTCCGCTTCAATTTTATTTGCCTCGATATCTTTTGTCTTTATTGTTCCCATAATCTGGGTTATGTCTATTGAGGCCTGCCAGATAGAAGCAATTCCTTTATCAGTTTCACCTTGAATTGTATCTTTACTAATAACATATCCTCCGGCTGCACCCACTGCTGCACCTACCACAAAAATACAACCGCTCAAAGACAATCCGCAAATAAAAATACAAATACCTTTAAATAAATTTTTCATTTTACTTCCTTTTCTGTTAGAATTCGTACAAAACAAAAAATCACCAACCCAAAAATAATTCCCCAAGAAATAATTAAAAATAACCAGCCACCAAAATTCATCTTAATTGTCCTTCTCTAGCGCGGCGCCTTGCCCAAGCTATTTTTGTTAAAATTGCTAAAATTAAAAATAAAACAATTAATCCCCAACGCGTAGCTAAAATATATGGCTTATCTGCAATAGAAACGTTTTTCATTAAAATTGTGGGAATTCCTTCCTGATAAAACCATGCTCCTAAAATGATAAATAAAAATATTGGAGTGATATATTTAATAATAAATTTATAAATTTTTGGCACCTCTAATTGAGCACCATGATGAATTTCTTTCCAGGCTTCTTCCATGCCAAAGATCCAAACAAACAGAATTGTTTCGATCGTTCCAAATAAAACTAAACAGAAAGTCCCGCCCCAAAAATCTAATTCGTTCACTACACCCTTACCTAAAAAGAATATTGCCGGTTGACAAAGAATAAAAGAAGCAATCCCTAAAATCCCTACTGCTTTTTTCCGTGATAAATTAAATTCATCTTCTAAAAATGCAACCGCGGGCTGTGCCAAAGAAATTGATGAAGTAATCCCTGCTAAAAATAGAAGAATAAACCAGGTAAAACCAAAAAAACTAGCCCCTGGTAAATGATTAAAAATTAAAGGCATGGTCACAAAACCTAAATTAAAAGCCCCGGTTCCAGCAATAGCCTTTGTTTCAATGGGCCCAAAAAAAGTAAATGCTGCCACAATTACAATACTCCCACCTAAAATTACCTCGGCAAATTCATTCATGCTCACCGCTGATAACCCCGATAAAACAACATCATCGCCTTTTTTTAGGTAACTAGCATAAGTTAAAATTACACCAATCCCTACACTTAAGGTAAAAAATATTTGTCCAGCAGCTGCCAGCCAAACTTTAGCTGACTTCAAAGCCGAGAAATCTGGATTCCATAAAAACCCCAAACCATTTATTGGATTCCAAGAAGGCTGTGTTGAATTTGGCGCACCTAAAGTTAAAACTCTTATGGCTAAAATTACACCACAAATTAAAATTACCGGCATTGCCCATTTACAAAATTTCTCAATTCCGCCTTTGATACCATGATAAATTACTAAAAAGTTTAAGAAAAATGTAATTATGAAAAACGAATAAGCTGTGGTAAGACCAGAAAAATGTTGATTTGATTCTAATCCTTGATAGCCTTTTAGAAAACTCTGCATTGCTTCTTGGCTGGTGAGCACGTGATATTTTCCGGTGAGTGAAAAAAAACTATAAGCTAAAATCCAAGACTCAATATAAGTATAATAAATAAAAATTACTAAAGGCCCAAAAATTCCAATTACACCAAAATATTTAATAAATCGATTTTTTTGCCAAATACTATGGAAAATTCCTGGGGCAGTGCTATGCTCAAATCCTCCACCAAATCTCCCTAAGGTCCATTCTATCCACATCAAAGGAATACCTAATAAAAATAAAGACACAAAATAAGGAATCATAAACGCTCCTCCTCCATTTTGTGCCGCTTGTACGGGAAATCTTAAAAAATTCCCCAAGCCAATGGCAGAACCTGCCACAGCCATAATAATTCCAATACGCGAACCCCAACTATCTCTTTTTTTGGCCATATATTTTATAATAAATTTAAAATTATTATATCGGGAATTAAAACTTTTTGCAATAGATTACAACTAACGGGTCCTGTCTTGGATTATTTATCATAAGGATCTTTGGCGTTTCCGCCACAATACATCAGCGGATCCGCCTACGCTTTGTAGCGGAAAAAAATCGTCCCTGAGACTAAAAAATTGATATATTTATTCAAAAACTTCAGCAATAAACTTATTGATTTCTTGGATAATTTTTTCTTTTTTTTCTTCTAATTCTTGAGATAAACCTTCTTCCCAAGAAACATCTTTTATCTGAATACCTGCTACATAAATTTTTGTTTTTATTTTAAATTTTTTGCAAAGCTCAAAGATATTTTTTAAATTTAGCTCATGACTGGAAATAATTTTATCTTTTAAATTAAAATTTATTTTACTTAACTCAAATATTTTTAATTCACCAGGCTCTAAATTTGCATTGATAGCATCAACTAATAAAACTTTTTTATAATTTTCTAGGCGATGAATTAAATCAAAACTTGCAATACCAAAATTTAAATAATCAATATTCTCGTTCTTATAAAAATTAAGGAGAGATTCTAGAATCACAATTCCGATTCCATCGTCTCTCCTTAAGGTATTACCTAATCCAATTACAGCTAGTTTATGTTGCACAAAAACAATTATTGTGATTACAGTGATTAAAATTCGGATTACGTAGATTTAAAAACTTTAAATTTATCTGTGTAATCATTTTTAAAAAATCTCTGTAATCGTTCTTTTAAACAAATTTAATATCTAAAAGATGGGTTGCGCAGGATATGCAAGGATCATAGGAGCGCGCGAGCATCTCTAAAGCTAAAGTAATTTCTTCCTGCGTTTTTTTACCCAATAATTCTGGAATAATTTTACGCATATCATCTTCTAAATTACCCATATTTTGATTTGTGGGAATTACACAATTTGCCGAAGTTATGTGCGCCGTATCATCAATACTATATTCATGAAATAATGATCCGCGCGGAGCTTCTACACAACCAAAACCGGTATTTGGCTTATATTTAATTTTTCCAATTTCACTGCGTTTTGGCCAAGAACTAACTACAACTTTATTTTCATTAAGGCCATTTTTAAGAATTTTTTCCAAGATCGTAATAGATTCTTCCAAGCAATGCACCCATTCAATAAGTTGACAAGCAGTATTTAAATAAGGGTTGTGCACTGGTGCTTTTAGTCCTAATTCTTTGGCTACTTCTTTTGCTTTTTTGTGTAATTTATCAAAATTATTATTAAATCTTGAAAGCGAACCTACAGCATAAGATTGGTTATTAATTTTAGAGATCTTTGCCTTGGAATAATCAACTACATTTTCAATAAAAAGCTTTTTATAGTCTCTGACTTTTGTTTTTTGCTTGCCATTTACAATCAAATCTCCGTCGTATATGGCATATTCTTCATCATTGGTTAAAGACATATATTGTGTGGGCCTGTTAAACTCTGGGAATTTAAGGGTTTTAATAATTTTAACTGTTTCTTCGCCATCTTTACGCATACTAAGCAGTAATTTATAGGCTTTTTCTAAACCCTCTTGCGAAGGAAGTTGTGTTAAGCCGCCAATTACATAACTAATAGGATGGATATGTCGACCAGCTAAAACTTCTCCCAAATAATCGCTAGTTTTTTTCATACGCAGTGCCATTTCGATTACTGGTTTATGCGTTTTTACAAGTGGTACTATGCTTTTTACGCCTAATAAATCTGGCGCAACTAAAACATAGATATGTAAAATATGACTATCTAACATTTCGGCATGTAAAAGAAGTTTGCGTAATAAAATTGTGTCTTCTGATGGCTTAATGCCTAAAGCATCTTCTGCAGCCTTAATGCTAACTAGACTATGCGCGCAAGCACAAATACCGCAAATGCGGCTGGTTAAATGCTGTGCTTCATAAATAGAACGACCCACTAACATCGACTCAAAAAAACGTGGTGATTCTATTACTTGAAATTCGCATTTTTCAAGTTTTCCATTTTTTACATCAACCACAATATTACCGTGGCCCTCAACACGGGTCAAATAATGCACATCGACTTTTACATTTTTAGAATCTATATTTTTATTTAAACTCTTTGTCATATTTCTCTCCTTGAGAATCATTGTATAAAGTAAAATTTGCTAAAATATCGTTTGTGTTTAGGCCGTATTTAGTCAAAATATCTTTGGCGGCGTCAGATGCTGGATTATCTACTAAGCCACGACATCCATAACAGCGA
>JBFMBJ010000020.1:0-4763 GCA_040755235.1 Candidatus Omnitrophota bacterium | reverse complement strand
AATTACATCCGGCTCGAGTTACCGGGCCCATACACTCTTCGTCTTTTTCATAGCGACAGACATTTTCATTCATCTTACATTCCACACATACAGCATAATTTGGCAAAACATAAGGTTTGCCCATGACTATGCTTTTTAAGACTGCGATTATTTCAGGGATATACGGAGGGCAATTAAGTATCTTATAATCCACTTGAACTACCTCGTGCAAAGGCATTGCTTTAATGGTATTTATCAGGCCTGCTTTATCACCATAAACTCTTTTTTTAGCCACATCAAGTGGTGTACGATTTTTTATGCCATTAACACCAGCAATAGTAGCACAAGAACCAAAGGCTACCAAAACTTTTGCTTTTTCTCTGATTTTTTTGATACGCTTGACATCATTATCTGTAGAAATTGCTCCTTCAACAATAGCAATATCATAATCTTCAGCCTGCTCTGACATAATCTCACGAAAACTAACTATATCCACAAATTTCATTATTTCTAGTAAGGTTTCTCCCATATTAGCAAATTGCTCTTGACATCCTTCGCAATCTGTAAAATCAAAAAATGCTACTCTTGGTTTAGATTGCTTTTTCATGACACTCTCCTTTAAAATTTTTCAAATCTGCATAGGTGAATACTGGTCCGGATTGACAAACATAAACGCCTTCAATTTGACAATGACCGCACTTACCCAATCCACATTTCATTCGTCTCTCAAGAGAAACAACTATCTGATGATCAGGAATACTCTTTTCTAATAATTTTGTGATGACAAATTTATACATTATCGGCGGCCCAACTACTATTGCATAAGTACGTGTAGGATTAATATCTACACCGGGAATTAGACTTGTAATCAAACCAACATTACCTTTCCAATCCGGATCTGCCTTATCTACAGTGCAATTAAATTTTATCTCGGAACGTTTCATCCATTCTTTGGTTTCTTCCTTAAATAAAAGTTCTTTAGGAGTTTTACAGCCTAAAAGAAGCTCTATATTTCCAAAATCATTTCGATTATGCATAACATACCTAATCAAAGAGCGAAGTGGTACTATACCCAAGCCTCCGGCCACAATCACCAAATCATACCCGAACATATTATCTACTGGAAAACCACGACCAAAAGGCCCACGAATACCGAGTATATCTCCTTTATTAAGTTTATGCATAGCATTAGTTAAGGTTCCGGCATTTCTTACGGTAAGATCAAAGAAACCTTTATCACTCGGAGACGAACAAATAGAAATCGGTGCTTCTCCATAGCCAAAAATAGAAACCATTACAAATTGCCCAGGCTCATGCCCTAAATTAATTTTTCCTTCCAGCTCAATTCTAAAAAACTTCTCTTTATCAGTGAGCATCTGGGCTTCGATTATTTTTGCATGCATTGGTTTATAAGGAGAAGTCTTCATTTTTTCTAAAAGTATTTCTCTGTCGATCATTTTAAATCTCCATCTTCTTTTAAAAGTGAGTTTACCGTTTCAATTAAACTTATATCAGACATACAAGTACGTGTACATCTTCCACAACCTGTACAAAAATATCTATTAAATTTATCAACTGGATATTTAAATTTACGGTAATATCTATGACGTTGACGAGAATCACGACCTTTTCTAAAATCTTCTCCGCCGGCAACTTTAGCAAAATCATCCATCTGACAAGAATTCCAAATGCGATACCTAAGACCTTCGTTAAAAGATAGCTCAATGTCGTCTACTACATCAAAACAATAACATGTTGGACAGACTGCAGTACAGTTTCCACAGGCAACACAACGTCTACCTACATCTTTCCATATACTTGAATCAAAATTTTTATCAAAGGTATTATAAACTCCAGGTAAAGGTGCATTAAATTCGTCTTTGAATATTTTTTTCTTATTTTCCCGCACGCGCTCCAATTGAGTCATTTCAGAATCACTTGTTTCCTTAATATAATCTAAATCTTTTATTAAATTTTCTCCTTTTTGGGAGTTGATATGCAAAATAAAGTTTTCACCAATATCAACCATCATTAAATCATATCCGCCGCGCGGAACGTGATTCCCCATAGAAGTACAATTGGCATATTTATCGCAATATTCAAGACATTCGATCCCGATTATCGTCATTTTTTCTTTTCTATTTAAATAATTCGGATCTTCAGGATTCTCACGAAATACCACATCCATGCACTGAATTCCAGCAATATCGCAGGTATGCACTGCAAATAAAATAAATTCTTCAAAATTTTCGATGGCCTTGGAAGTTTTAAATGGCGTGATACTAAATTTCAATAATTTTTCTTTCTGAGGAAAATAATATTTCTTGGGCGGCAAAATTGTAGGAATATATTTTAAAGAAATGTCACTAACGTCTTTTACTGGCCTAAAAACAAATAAATTCTCTTTTTTCTTTGGAGCGTATAGTTTTGCTTTTTTCTTTAGATGTTCTAGCCACTTATTTAAGTTATCTTTTTTAAGACTAGCGTATTTCATTAATTGTCCTCCAATTTACCCAGCCCTTCCTAAAAATAAAAGAAGAGCTGGGTTCATTCAAAATCAATTTTTGTAATTTCTAGTTCTGGGCCATAAGGAACATTGTTTAACTCTAAATCTAAATCTTGCCATTTCGTTCCAATAATTGATTCTTTATAATGTTGTAAGAAATGGCCTTTCTTAAATGAACTAAATTCGGAAAGCGAAATATATACTTTCTTAATTTTCTTGGAAGATTTTTTTTCTTCGTTTTCGAAGTATCTAAAGATATTTTTAAAAAGATGGGTTTCGTGCATGAAATTAAATTAATTATTGAAATTAATATATTACTATAATTATCGAATTTTTCAAAGTATTTTTTTTATTTTATCCTTAACATTGCTTCAATTGCTTTTTTTGCCTTCAGGCGAATTTGATCCGAAACACGTACTTGGTCTTTCATTTCTTCTAGCGACCAAAAAATTTTCTCTAAAGTTATACGCTTCATATTCGGACAAACAGCTAATTCCGAAGCTGGATAAAATTTTTTACCAGGATTATCTTTTGTTAAACGATAAATTAAACCTACCTCTGTTCCGATAATGAATTCCTTGTCTTTAGAATCTTTGACGAACTTAGCTGTCATGCCCGTAGAAAGTGCCTGGTCTGCAAGCTCAATTACTTCTGGACGACATTCTGGGTGTACAATAACTTTTGCTTTAGGATGCAGCCGGATAGCCTTTAAGATATCTTCTGGTAAAATTTTTACGTGCGTTGGGCAATATCCATCCCAAGAAATAAGCCTGCGGCCTGTTTTTTTAGAAACGAAATCTGCTAAATATTTATCCGGAACAAAAATTATTTCTTCGGCATCTTTTAAACTTAAAACTACATTTACTGCATTCGTAGAAGTACAACAAATATCTAATTCTGCTTTTACCTCTGCTGAGGTATTTACATAACCCACTACTATTGCTTTAGGATGACGTTTTTTTAATTCGCGTAAGTCCTCGGCAGTAATCATATTGGCCATAGGACAACCCGCAAGTTTATCTGGTATAAGGATGGTTTTCTCTGGGGACAAAATTGAAGCGGTTTCTGCCATAAAATGTACTCCGCAAAAAACTACTACCTTGGCATCAGATTTACTAGCGATACGGCTTAATTCTAAAGAATCACCTCTAACATCAGCTATATCCTGCACTTCGGGAATTTGATAATTATGCGCTAAAATTATAGCCCCGCGTTCTTTTTTTAGTTTTTGAATTTTTTCTATTAAATTATTCACCCCGTTTAGAAATCTCCTTCCTTCCTAAGCTATTTCTTTATGCTAACCAGAATCTCCCCATTAGATAGGTTTCTAATGGGGTTCATTTTATAGCTCTTTCTATTATGCCTCCGCCTAAAACAATATCTTCCTTATAAAAAACAACTGCCTGCCCCTGAGTTACTGCAGGAACAGGCTCTGAAAAGTTGACTTTACAATTTTTATTACCAAGTCCAATAATCCTTGCAGATACTTCTTTATGATTATAACGAATTTTAACCTTTGCCTCAAGAAATTTTTTATCTAAATTTATATTCGATATAAAATTTAGCTGTTTTGCGATTAGCCCTTTGGAGAAAAGTTCTTTTTTGTTACCGACACAAATAATATTGTTTTTGGCATCTATACTGGTTATATAAAGTGGTTCGGACCAGGCAATCCCTAATCCCTGACGCTGGCCAATAGTATAATAACTTACACCTTTATGTAACCCCAAAACATTATTATTTTTATCAACAATTTTTCCAGGCTTGATTTTCTCCGGATATCTATTTTTTAAAAACTCCTGGTAGCTATCTGTAGGTAAAAAACAAATCTCCTGACTTCCTGGTTTATCTGCAACAGGTAAATTTTGTTCTTTGGCAATTTGACGCACCTCAAGCTTAGTTAAATCCCCTAAAGGCATTAGAATATTTTTAAGTCTATTTTGATTTAAATAAAATAAAAAATATGTCTGATCTTTATGCCGATCTTTCGCTTTCTTGAGTTGAAATTTTTTGCTGGCCTTATCGAATCCTATTTTTGCATAATGTCCAGTAGCTAAATATTTTGCCCCTAATGATTTGGCTTTTTCTAATAGCTTACCAAATTTTAAATAACGATTGCACTGTACACAAGGATTGGGAGTTTTTCCTTTGAGATACTCACTGCAAAAATTTTTTATAACTTTTTCTTCTAAAACTTTATTAAAATTTAAAACATAATGCTTGATATTTAATTTTTGACAGACTTTTTTTGCATCTTCAATAGCTGAAATTCCACAGC
>JBFMBJ010000019.1:0-12871 GCA_040755235.1 Candidatus Omnitrophota bacterium | reverse complement strand
ATAAAGAAGCTAAAAAAGCAACTGTTTTTGTCGATGACGATCAATTGTCTTTAGCTATTGGTAAGCACGGACAAAATGTCAGGCTTGCCTCGCGCTTAGTTGGGTGGGAATTAGATATTCGCACAAAAACTCAAGCTAAAGAGGAATCTCAGGAAGCGCATGTTGAAAAAGAAGAATTAGATATTTTTCGAGAAACAGTGCCTTTAGATAAATTAACTAGTGTTGGAGAAAAAACTATAGGCTTACTCCAAAAAGCAGGCTTTAGTAATGTAGAAGCAATTGTGAATTTAGATATAGAAGCACTTTTGGAAATTAAGGGTATAGGTAAAGTTAAGGCGCAGAAAATTATTGAAGAAGCAAAGAAAATAATTAAAGACAAAAGCGCATAAAGACTTTAAAATATAATTAGATTTAAAGATCAATAAAATATCTATGATAAAGTCAAAAAGTAAAAAACCTAGTAAAGAAAAAGATTCATCAAAAAAGAAACTTCTTTCTCTTAAAGATAGGGTTAAGGCTAAGATAAAAAAAGAAAAAATATCTAAGCCGAAAGCTCAAAAACTAGCTGTTCCCAGTCCAAAGGCTAAAAAAATATCTCCATCTATTCAAAAGATTAAAAAAGAGATTCCGGGACCTGCGCCTATACTTAAAGTTATAGAAAAAAAGATAGGAGAAAAGCCAAAAGAGAAAATTGTAACAAAAGAAATTTATGTCGCTCCGAAAGTTATCCCACAAACTATAAAAACACCGTCCCTTAAACCGGTACAGCAAATACCTGTTTCAAAGCCTCATGAGATTAAAAAGTCAGTTGAGGTTTCTAAATTCCCTGCAACAACGAAATCGGTTGAAAAAGTTAAAGAAAAAGTCATTGAAAAGCCACCGCTAGAAAAGATCCCTGTAAAAGTTGAAGTTCCTAGTGAAATAAAGCCTTCCGAAGAGAAAATTATTGAAGAAAAAAGTGTCGAATTAGATTTTCCCATTACTTTAAAAGATTTAGCAATTAAAATTCAACAGAAGCCGAGTGATTTGATTAAAAAATTAATGACAAGCGGTATTATGGCTACACTTAATCAATCAGTTGATGAAAAAATAGTTGAAAAACTCTCATTTGATTTTGGATTTAAATTTATAAAGGCTCAAGCCAAAGAAGAAAAATTATTTACGATTCATACCACAGAAGATAATACCAAGGACCTAGAGCCACGCGCACCAGTAGTAACTATTATGGGCCATGTTGATCACGGAAAAACTTCGATATTGGATGCAATTAGAAAAAGTAATGTTACCGAAAAAGAATATGGCGGGATTACTCAACATATCGGAGCGTACCGTGTAAGTTTACCCAGCGGAAAAATTACTTTTTTAGATACGCCCGGCCATGAAGCATTTACACAGATGCGCAGTAGGGGAGCAAAGATTACTGATATTGTTGTCTTAGTTGTTGCTGCAGATGATGGAGTAATGCCTCAAACCGTAGAGGCATTGGATCATGCTAAAGAAGCAGGGGTGCCAATAGTGGTAGCAATTAATAAAATTGATAAGCCCGGGGCAAATCTTGATAAAGTAAAAAAACAACTCCAAAATCTAGAGTTGGTCGCTGAAGATTGGGGTGGTAAGACAGTAATGGTAGGAGTTTCTGCAAAAACTGGACAAGGCATAAATAATCTCTTGGAGATGATTCTTTTAGAAGCAGAAATGTTAGAGTTAAAATCAAACTATAAAAGACTGGCCAGGGGTGTAGTGGTTGAGGCAAAATTAAGCAAAGGCCGCGGCCCAGTTACAACTTTATTAGTCCAAAATGGAACACTCCATCTTAATGATATTCTTTTGGCAGGGCAATATTCTGGTAAAGTGCGGGCAATGTTTGATGATCATGGGAAAGCTTTGAAAGAAGCAGTACCTTCGGTGCCAGTAGAAATTTTAGGCTTATCTGGTGTTCCTGATGCAGGAGAGCAGTTTTTTGTTTTTGAAGATGAAAGAGTTGCACGCGACCTTGCACTTTCGCGCCAAGAGCAATTGCAAGAACAACAGTTAAAACAGACCAAAAGAGTAAGCCTGGAAGATTTACATAATCAAATTAAAGAAGGTAAAATAAAAGAATTAAAATTAATTTTAAAAGCAGATGTGCAGGGGTCACTAGAAGCAATTGATGATTCTTTAAAAAAGCTAGAAATACAAGAAGTGCAATTAAGGGTTATTCATAAAGCAGTTGGGGCAATTAATACATCAGATGTTATTTTAGCAAATGCCTCAGATGCAATAATTTTAGGGTTTCATGTTAAGCCAGATGTCCCGGCAAAAGATTTAGCTGTTAAAGAAATGATAGATATCCGAACTTACAATGTTATTTACGAATTAATTAACGATTTAAAGGCCGCAGTGGAAGGCTTGCTTGAGCCAAAGCTAAAAAAAGTATTTTTAGGTCGAGTTGAGGTACGTAAAGTCTTTAAAGTAACTAAAGCCGGAACCATAGCAGGTTGTTATGTACAAAAAGGAAAAGTAACTCGTGCAAGTAATATTTCGCTGTTACGTAACGGCGAAGTTATCTTTGAAGGAAAAATCCATTCTTTAAAACATGTTAAAGACGATGTGCGTGAAGTAGAAGAAGGGCGCGAATGCGGTATTTCTTTAAGTGGTTTTGATACTTTTATGATTGGGGATATAATAGAGGTATACGAAATAGAAAAAATCACAAGGCGTCTATGAAAAAAATAATTTTAAGTGGGATGCGTCCGACGGGAAAATTGCATTTGGGGCACTTAGTCGGTGCGTTAAATAATTGGGTAAAGTTAGAGAGCGAATATCAGTGTTTTTTTATGGTGGCAGATTGGCATGCCTTAATGAGTGAGTACGCAAATCCTAAAGTTTTACACGAATACGCTATAGATAATGTAGTAGATTGGATAAGCGCTGGCGTTGATCCAAAAAAATCAGTAATCTTTATTCAATCGGAAGTTCCCGCACACTTAGAATTATATATGATTTTGAGTTGCTTAGTTCCTTTAGGCTGGCTAGAGCGTTGCCCGACTTACAAAGAACAACTTAAAGAATTATCACAAAAAGAAATTAATACCTTTGGTTTTTTAGGTTATCCAGTTTTACAAGCCGCAGATATACTTATTTATAAAGCAAATGCAGTTCCTGTGGGTCAAGATCAACTGGCACATCTAGAATTAACTAGAGAAATCGCCAGGCGTTTTAATCATCTTTATAAAAAAGAAGTTTTTCCCGATCCCGCTGCACTTTTAACAAAGACTTCTAAGCTCTTGGGTCTTGATGGAAGAAAAATGAGTAAAAGTTATCAAAATACTATTGATATTTCTGAATCAAGTGATAGTTTAGAAAAGAAAATTAAAAATATGGTCACCGATCAAAAAAGAATAAAATTACTTGATGCCGGACACCCAGATGAATGCAATGTTTTTACTTATTACTCAACTTTTGTTCAAAATAAAAAAGATGAAGTTTATGATTGGTGTGTAAATGCCAAGGTGGGATGTACCAAATGCAAAGAAATCTTCTTAGAAGAAATAAAAAAAATACTTAAACCCATTCAAGAAAAACGGAAAGAGATTTTAAATGACAAGGCAACTTTAAAGAAAATTTTAGAACAAGGCAGAGAAAAAGCAAATGAAATCGCAAACGTTACTTTAAAAGAAGTTAAAAAAATAATTTTTTAATAATGGGTTATAAATTAAAATTAGACGTTTTCGAAGGACCTCTAGATTTACTTTTGTATTTAGTTAAGAAAAATCATTTAGATATTTATAATATTCCTATCGCAAAAATTACAGAGCAATACATCCAGTATTTAGAATTAATGCGGCTTTTGGACTTAAATGTTGCTGGAGAATTTTTGGTAATGGCAGCAACCCTTTTAGAAATAAAATCGCGCATGCTTCTTCCGCAACCTCAAGTAGAAGTAGAGGAAGAAAAAGATCCACGCTTGGACTTAGTGCGTCGGCTTTTAGAATATCAGAAATTTAAAGAAGTCGCAGTTAATCTACGCGAAAAAGAAGTTGCTCGGCAGCAAGTTTTTACCAGAGTCGCCTTACCTCAAGGAGAATCAAGTGAAGAAGTTTATTTTGAAGCAAGCCTCTTTGATTTAATCTCCGCTTTTTCTAAAGCGCTTAAAGAAGTGCCCAAAGAAATATTTTATGAAGTTATTAAAGATGAATTCACCGTTGACCAAAAAATACACGATATTTTACATCTTTTGTTAATTCAGCCTGTAGTCTCATTGCAAGATTTATTTGGAAAAGCAAAAAATAAATTAGAAATCATTGTTATTTTTTTGGGGGTTTTAGAACTAATCAGGCTAAAAGAAATTTCAATTAGGCAAAAAGGGCTTTTTGGCTCAATTGAAATTTTAAGAAATCAGGAGAATATTATCCCTTATGCAGGAAGATAGAGAAAAATTAATAGTTAGCCCTATTTTCGAAAAACAAGAGACGGAAGAAGATGCGATTCTTAATCTTTCTTTACGTCCGCAGAAATTGCATGATTTTGTGGGACAGAAAGAAATTATAGAAAATTTAAAAATTTCTATTACTGCCGCCGGAGCCCGCAAAGAACCCTTAGAGCATATTCTTTTATCCGGCCCTCCGGGTTTGGGTAAAACTTCTTTAGCGCATGTTATTAGTCGTGAGATGGAGACAAAAATCACTGCTACCTCAGGCCCTGCAGTTCAGCGTGCCGGAGATTTTATTGGAATTTTAACAAACTTAGAAAAAGGGGATATTCTTTTTATTGATGAGATACATCGACTTCCAAAAGTGGTGGAGGAATTTTTATATCCAGCAATGGAAAATTTTCAAATAGATTTTATCATTGATAAAGGTCCTTATGCAAAAACTATTAAATTTAACTTAAAGCCATTTACATTAATTGGTGCGACTACACGCACAGGGCTTTTATCTACACCTTTACGCGAGCGATTCGGGATATTTTATCATTTTGATTTTTATCCAAATGAGGATTTAGCTCGTATTATTAAGCATTCGGCAAAACTTTTGCAAGTAAAAATAGAAGAGGATGCAGCTTTAGAAATTTCTCAACGTTCTCGCGGTACTCCGCGCGTAGCAAATCGCTTATTGCGTCGTGTACGCGATTATGCCCAAGTAAAAAAAGAACCACAGATTAGCTTAGAAATTGTAGATAAGGCCTTAACTGCCTTAAGAATCGATAAGGCAGGTCTTGATGATATCGACCGCAAAGTTTTAAAGGTGATTTTAGATAATTTTCGCGGCGGACCAGTGGGAATTGAGTCTCTGGCAGCAACCTTAAATGAAGAAATCGACACAATTGTAGATACCATCGAGCCATTTCTGCTTAAAATAGGATTTTTAAGACGTACTTCACGCGGTCGAGAAGCAACAGAATTATGCTATGAACACTTTGGCCTACCAAAACGTAGAGAAAAACAACCCGATTTATTTTAAATAATTTTTATGAAATTATTGTTACATATTTGTTGTGCGCCCTGCTTAATTGAGCCGCATCAAGCCCTAAAAGATAAATTTTCTTTAACAGGATTTTTTTATAATCCAAATATCCACCCGGAAGGCGAATTCAATAATCGTTTTATGGCCCTTAGAAATTACACAAAAGATATAAAGCTAGAGACGATTTATCCTATTTTTGATACCCAAGAGTTTTTTGATAATATAGAAAATAATCTAGATAAACCTAAGCGTTGCCAGTTGTGCTGGCGAATGCGTTTAGAGAAAACCGCTTTTTATGCCAGGGTTAACAATTTCGAGTATTTTTCTACTACCTTACTAGTTAGTCGTTATCAGGATCATGAGTTACTTAGAGAAATCGCAGAAGAAGTATCTAATAAGGTAAATATAAAGTTTTATTATCAAGATTTTCGTCCCAAATTTAAAGAAGCTTATAATAAAGCTAAGATAAAAGGCTTATATCTTCAGAAATACTGTGGTTGTATTTATTCAAATGAAGAAAAGAATCAGAAGAAATGCAATTAATCGCAAAAGTTTTAATTTTTATAGGAATTATTTTAATCGGCGTAGGTTTATTTTTGACATTTTTTGATAAAATTCCCTTTTTAGGAAAATTACCCGGAGATATATTTATCAAAAGAAAAAATTTTTCTTTTTATTTTCCGATAACCACTTCTATTCTGGTTAGTTTAATCTTAACTTTAATTTTACGAATATGTTCAAAAAAATAAGTATAATATTTTTATTTTTTTTCTTAGTATCTTTAAATTTATTTGCCAATAACGAGAACTATGTTCGTGTAGCTATTCTCGATGCAGAAAATTGTATATTAACTATAATTGGTAAATATGAAATTTTAGATTATAAAACTGGAAACCTGCTTTATTCTTCAAAAAAGAATTTATATGATGTAAAAGTCTTAGTTGATGAATCGGGCAATATTAAAATTGGCAACCTAGATTTAAAGGGGTCTAGTTTTAAAATTAAATCATCAAAGGTTGCCTCCCTTTATATCAATAAAAGAAAATTTCGCGGCCTAATTTATTTAATCCCTAAAAATAAAAATGTTTTAGTAGTAAATTCATTGAACGTAGAAGATTATGTCAAGGGCGTACTTTATAATGAAGTATCGCACTTTTGGCCACTGGAGGCATTAAAGGCACAAGCTATTGTTTCCCGTACTTTTGTTTTATATCAAAAAGAGTTGAACGCAAATAAAGATTTTGATGTAACGAATGATATTTATTCGCAAGTATATAAGGGATATCTTTCTGAGCGATCTCGTACGAATATAGCTGTCAATAGGACAAGGGGAGAAATTTTAACTTATAAAGAAAAAAATATCCCAGCATTTTGTCATGCCACCTGTGGTGGACGTACTGAAGATGCAACTAACCTTTGGAATATCGATATAAAACCTCTCGATGGAGTGGTGTGCAATTTTTGTAAAGGCTCACCGCATTTTTTCTGGGAAAAATCAATGCCATTAAAAGAATTCGTTGAGAAATTAAATGAAATAGGTTTTAAAGTTTCAAATATAAAAGAAGTTTCTATCGCGCAAAGGACATCTTCGGGAAGAATTGCTAAATTAAAAGTTATCGATGAGAATCAAAGTTTTCTAATTTCTGCAAAAGATTTTCGTCAGACCTTACATCCAAATTTTATTCGTAGTACAAATTTTTTTACAGAGATTAAAGATGGGACAATTTATTTTAAAGGTCTTGGTTGGGGGCACGGTGTAGGATTTTGCCAATGGGGCGCATACTTTATGTCAAAAAAGGGATACCGTGCAGAACAAATTTTAAAATATTATTATCCAGGAATAAATATAAGTCGGACAAATTGATATGCAATTAAGCGAACTTAATTATAATTTACCAAAAGAATTAATTGCGCAATATCCGCTTGAAAATCGTGACACCGCAAAACTCCTAGTTTTAAATAGAAAAAATAAAAAAATAGAGCATAGGCAATTTTTTAATTTAGTGGATTATTTAAGTGCTGAAGATGTCTTAGTTTTAAATAATACCAAAGTTATTCCTGCGCGTCTTTTAGGTTGGCGTAAAAATACTAAAGGCAAAGTTGACTTATTATTAAGGGAGCGTTTAGATAAAAATAGCTATAAGGTATTAATTAAACCAGTGCGTGCTTTAAAATTGAATGAAGAGATTGTTTTTGATGGTGGGAAAATTAATGCTAAGGTTATTGATGTAAAAGAAAAAATAGTTTCTTTTAATGCGGATGTAGACGATGTTATAAATGAATATGGAAAAATCCCTTTACCGCCTTATATTAAAAGATTACCGCAAGATTCTGACAAAGTTATGTATCAGACTATCTATGCTAAAGAGACTGGGTCAATCGCAAGTCCCACAGCAGGACTGCATTTTACTAAAAAATTATTAGATGAGATTACTAAGATTGGAGTTAAGATTATTTTTGTTACACTCCATGTTGGTTATGGGACTTTTAAGACAATTACAACAAATGATATAAGAGAACATAAATTAGAAGAAGAATCCTTTGAAATTTTAAAAGAAGATTTAGAAATTATTCGCGTTGCAAAAATTAATAAGAAAAAAATATTTTCTGTAGGTACAACTTCAACGAGGGTATTAGAAACAGTTGCCAGTACGCTTGATTTAAAAAATAAAACTAATATCAAAGGAGAAACTAGTTTATTTATTTACCCCGGGTATAATTTTAAAATAATTGACCATTTGATTACCAATTTTCATCTGCCGCATACAAGCTTACTTGCTTTGGTATATGCTTTTGCAGGGCAAGATTTAACAAAAAAAGCCTATCAAGAAGCCATAGAATGCAAATATCGCTTTTACAGCTATGGTGATAGTATGCTTATAATTTAATCAAAATGAAGCCAAATCCTAAATCCCAAACACTAAATTCTAAACAATTTCTAAATCCAAATTTTCAAAATTCAAAACTAAATAAGTTTAGAACATTCGAATTTAAACCTTTGAGTTTATTTAGGGTTTAGAATTTAGAATTTTAATTTATTATGTCCTTTACTTTAATTCATCAGGATAAAAATACAAACGCACGGCTGGGAAAGTTAGAAACCAAGCACGGCTTAATTGAAACTCCTTGTTTTATGCCAGTAGGAACTCAAGCCACGGTTAAGACCTTATCACCAGAAGATTTAAATTATTGTAGCGCAAAGGTCATTTTAGCCAATGCCTATCACTTATTTCTGCGTCCTGGGCTCGATGTCATCCAAAAAATGGGTGGGCTACATAAATTTATGGCGTGGGATAAAGTGATATTAACTGACAGCGGAGGATATCAGATATTTAGTTTAGCATTATTACGCAAGGTGACAAATAACGGTGTAGAATTTCAATCACATATCGACGGCACAAAATATTTTTTAACACCAGAAAAAGTGATGGAAATTCAAAGTGTTTTGGGTTCGGATATTATTATGCCGCTGGATGAATGCGTGCATTATCCGTGCCAGCGCGATCATGCAGAAATAGCTTTGATGCGTACAACTTCTTGGGCAAAACGCTCCAAAGATAGCTATAATAAAGAACAGATTTTATTTGGCATTGTACAAGGTGCAACTTACGAAGACCTGCGTAAAAGAAGCGCAAACGAACTTATGGACTTAGATTTTGCTGGGTATGCCTTAGGAGGATTAAGTGTTGGCGAGTCAGCGGATTTGATGTATAATATAACTTCTTTAGTAACGGATTTGTTACCAAAGGATAAGCCGCGTTATTTAATGGGGGTAGGTACACCCGAAGATATTATAAATAGTGTTGAACGAGGGTGTGATCTTTTTGACTGTGTCGTGCCTACGCGCTACGGCAGGAACGGAACTGCTTTTACCAGTGAAGGAAAAATTGTTGTAAGAAACGCTTCTTTTAGCCAAGACCCCAATCCTTTAGATAAAAATTGCTCTTGTTATACTTGTTCTAATTTTAGTCGATCCTATTTAAGGCATTTATTTAATACTTATGAAATTTTAGCTCTAAGATTGGTATCATTACATAATATTTATTTTTATTTAAAGTTGATGCAGGATGTTCGAGTTGCAATTAAAGAGAATAATTTTCTAGGATTTAAAAAAAGTTTATCATGGTTATCGACGTCGTAACAATCTTCCCAAAAATGTTTAGCGCGGTTTTAGATGAGTCAATAATTAAACGCGCACAAAAAAAGAATAAGCTACAAATTCGTATTCATGATTTAAGAACTTATTCACTAGATAAACATAAAAAAGTTGATGATCGGCCTTATGGCGGAGGACCGGGAATGGTTTTGACCCCAGAGCCGATTTTTAAGGCTGTAGAAAAAAATAAATCAAGAAATCAAAAGATAATTCTATTAAGTCCTCACGGTAAAAAATTAAATCAGGCCTTAGCTAAAAAAATAGCTAAGTTTAAAAATATACTCCTTATTTGCGGACATTACGAAGGAGTGGATGAAAGAGTAAAAACTTTGATTGATGAGGAAATTTCTATTGGTGATTACGTTTTAACAGGAGGCGAATTACCGGCAATGATTTTAATCGATTGCATTACTAGGCTTATTCCAGGAGTATTGGGAGAAAGAAAATCTCTAAAAGAAGAATCTTTTGAAAATAACCTCTTGGAATATCCGCAGTACACGCGTCCAGAAAAATTTTGTAAGATGCAGGTACCAAGAGTTTTATTTTCCGGGAATCATAAAAAAATAGAAACCTGGCGTAAAAAAAAGTCTTTAGAGTATACAAAAAAATACAGACCAGATTTGTTGAAAAATTTTCATAAAAATAAAATTTTATGATTACAGTGATTAAAAAATGGATTACATAGATTAAAAATATTTAAAAAATAATCTGCGTAATCTGTTTTTAAAAATCTGTGTAATCTGTGTTTACAAAGGAGGAAAAACAAATGGATAAAATTAGCCTAATGGAAAAACAAAATTTAAAAACCGATTTACCAGAATTTGGTATTGGTGATACAGTCAAGGTTTATACCAAAATAAAGGAGGGAGATAAATTTAGGCTTCATCCTTTTGAAGGGACAATAATTGCAAAAAAAGGTTCTGGCATAAGAAGCGCAATTACTGTACGTCGGGTTTCTTTTGGAGAAGGAATTGAAAGGGTATTTACGTTACATTCGCCATTACTTGATAGAATTGAGGTTATCCGTAGGGCTACGAAAGTAAAACGCGCTAAGCTTTATTATTTACGTGAAAAAGTAGGCAGAGAAACAAAAATATAAAAAGTTTATGCTCTACTACGAGCGTAAAGCAAAACAAAAAGGTTATAAGCTTATTGTTGGTATTGATGAAGTTGGCCGCGGATCTCTTGCGGGACCAGTAATGTCTACTGCGGTGTTACTGAAGAAAACAAGGTTTAAAAATCGCATTGATGATTCTAAAAAATTAACTCCTAAACTTCGCGAGCGCTCTTGTAAGGAAATCTTAGAAAATTCTTATACAACAGTTGGTATTGTAAGTGAAGTAATAATTGATAAAATTAATATTCACCAAGCCACACGCCTATCTATGGAAATAGCTTTAGAGAACCTAATCAAGTGTCTTGTAAAAAATAAAATCAATTTAAAAAATTTATATGTCCTTGTCGACGGAAATGTTTATTTAAAAACTTCTCATAAATTCCAAAATATTATTAAGGGTGACCAGAAGAGTTTATCTATTGCCAGTGCTTCAATTGTAGCCAAAGTAATGAGGGATCGCTTAATGTGTGTTTATGATAAAATTTATCCTTATTATGGTTTTGGTAAACACAAAGGCTATGGAACAAAAGAGCATTTTTGTGCCATTAAAAAATTTGGCCTATTACCAATTCATCGAAGGACCTTTAATCATGCCTAAGGGAAATTTAGAATTAGGTAAATTGGGCCAAGAATTAGCAGAAAATTTTTTAAGAGATAGTGGCTATAAGATTCTACAAAGAAACTATAAGACAAAATTAGGTGAAATAGATTTAATTGCAAAAGATCGAGATACGCTTTGTTTTATTGAGGTAAAAACTAGGGGTTCACTAAATTTTGGTCTGCCGCAGGAAGCAGTAAATATTTTTAAACAGAATCAGATTTCAAAAACAGCACTCATGTTTTTAAAATCAAAAAATCTGATGGATAAAAATGCCCGTTTTGATGTGGTCTCTATTTATTATCAAAATAATGAGCCAAAAATTGATTTAATAAAAAACGCTTTTTCGCTTAATTCAAAATATACCTATTAAATATGCTTTCAGATATCCAGATTTCAAAAGCCGCAAAATTAAAGCCAATCTTAAAAATCGCTAAATCCCTTGGCCTAAAAGAAAAAGAAATAGATCTTTACGGAAAATTTAAGGCAAAAATCCACTTGGAGGCGCTAAATCGCCTTAAACAAAAAAAACATGCAAAATATATTTTAATTACTGGTATCACTCCTACACCTTTCGGAGAAGGAAAGACAGTAAATACTATTGGTTTGTCGATGGCATTAAATAAAATCGGTAAGCGTTCTATAGCTTGTATTAGACAACCTTCTACCGGGCCACTTTTTGGAATAAAAGGAGGGGCTGCAGGCGGAGGATTTTCCCAAGTTGTACCCATGGAAGATTTAAATTTACATTTTACAGGGGACATTCATGCGGTTAGCCTTGCGCATAATTTAGCCGCGAGTTTCTTGGACAATCATTTATATCACGGAAATTCTTTAAATATTGATGCAAGTACAATTTCTTGGCATAGGGTATTAGATTTAAGTGACAGATTTTTGCGCCACATAAAAATTGGCTTAGGCGCAAAACAAGACGGTATCCCGCGCGATTCGGGTTTTGATATTGCGGTGGCTTCAGAGGTAATGGCGATTTTATCTTTAACAAATAATTTATCTGATTTAAGAAAGCGTTTGGGAAAAATTATTTTAGCAGAAAATTTATCAGGAATTCCCATTACAGCAGGGGATTTAAAAGTTGCTGGTTCAATGGCTGCACTTTTAAAAGAAGCAATCGAGCCTAATTTAATTCAGACTTTAGAAAATACACCCGTAATTGTGCACACAAGCCCTTTTGGAAATATTGCCCATGGAAATAGTTCAATTTTAGCAGACAAACTCGCTCTTAGCTTGACTGATTATGTGGTAACCGAGGCAGGTTTTGGCGCAGATTGCGGCGCAGAAAAATTTATGGATATTAAATGCCGCGTCAGCGGCTTGACTCCGGATTGTGTAGTAATTGTTTGTTCCATAAGAGCCTTAAAAATGCATTCAGGAAAATTTAAAGTAATTCCTGGCAGAGCATTGGATAAAAATTTACTTAAGGAAAACCTAGAAGCAGTGCAAATTGGAAGTTGCAATTTAGCTAAGCAAATTGAAAATATGCTTTTATTTGGCGTGCCAGTGGTTGTTTGTATTAATAAATTTGATACAGACATAGA
>JBFMBJ010000018.1:0-12899 GCA_040755235.1 Candidatus Omnitrophota bacterium | reverse complement strand
TGAGGGTAAAGTTGCAGCTTCTGCTTTAGATGTTTTTGAGGCTGAGCCGCCAAAAGATTTACCTTTTTTAAAATTTGATAATGTTGTTTTGACTCCGCACTTAGGAGCTTCAACCGAGGAAGCGCAAGTGAATGTTGCTGTAGAAATTGCAGAAGTTGTTAAAAATGCGCTTTTAGGCAGGGGAATTTGCAATGCAGCAAATTATCCTTGTTTAGATGCGGAAGCATTTAAAGTTCTAGAGCCCTATATAAATCTTTGTGAAAAACTAGGGCTTTTAGTCTCTCAAATTGGTGAAGGAAGGATTAAGAAAGTAAATGTAATTTATAGCGGGCAGATTATTCAGCATGACACAACTCCTTTAACACTTGCTTTGATGAAAGGTCTGCTTTTCCCAGTGTTGCAGGATTCAGTAAATTTCATTAATTCTTTAGCTTTGGCTAAAGAAAGAAATGTCGAGATAGAGGAAATAAAGTCTACCAAAGAAGAAGAGTTTGCTAATCAGGTAGTGGTTGAGGTAATAACTGATAAAGAAAAGCGATCTATCACCGGTACGTTGAGCAGTAACAAACAAGCGCGCATTGTTAAAGTTGATCAATTTTATGTGGAGGCAACACCATTGGGGGTAATGATTCTTCTTTATAATTTAGATAAGCCCGGGATTATTGGTAATTTAGGCACACTTCTTGGAAAATATAAAATTAATATCGCTGGGATGACTTTTGGACGAGAAAAACAGGGTGGGAAGGCAATTAGTTTATTAAACGTAGATAGTCCAATATCTAGCGAGTTACTTGGTGAAATTAAAAAGTTAGAAAATATTCTGGCGGTCAAAGTTATTAAATTATAATTTCAATGTTTAAAAAGATATTTTTTATAAATTTAATTTTTTTAAGTATATTTTTTTGCACTTTAGCTAACGCAAGCCCAAAAATAACTCTCCTTCAGGATAAATTTGATTTTGGAAAAATACAAGAGGGTAAAAAAACAGAGCATATTTTAAGCATAAGAAATGATGGCGATCAGGCTCTAAAAGTAAAAGCTAGTGCAAGTTGTGGTTGTGCAAAGATCATTGAACCAAGGAAAGAAGCTATAGTTAACCCAGGACAAAAACTAGATATAAAATTTAGTTTTGATTCTACGGGTTTTTCTGGAGAAATCCAGAAGAATATCTATCTTCGTACTAATGATCCAGGAAATCCAACAATTAAAGTTCCTATTAAGGCAATTGTTCAAAAAGATACTGCAAAATTAGTATGGCGCTTTGTTTCTTTTGGGTTACCTGCAATTGTAGGGGCAGGGCTTGCAGATGGAATTAATCCATGTGCTTTTACAGTACTGGTCTTTTTCTTATCATTTCTGGGTTTTGTAGGTTACTCTCGCAGAGAGATGCTTCTAGTAGGAAGTGCCTTTATCTTGAGTGTATTTCTAACTTATCTATTGATCGGCTTAGGGATTTTTGAGGGTTTTAGAAGATTAGAAGTATTTAATACATTATCCAGTTTAATTTATATTATTACAGCGAGCTTAGCTATAGTTTTAGGCATAATTAGTTTATATGATTGGTGGATTTATAAAAAGACAGAAGATCCAGATAAGATAAAAATTAAATTACCAGCTTTAATAAAGTATCAAATTCATAAAGTTATTCGAGAAAACGTAGACCGCCGTCAAGAAAATAAATCTTTATTAAAATTAATTATTGCAAGTTTTTTTTGTGGAGTGATTGTTTCTTTGTTAGAGTCAATTTGTACAGGCCAGCTTTATTTGCCAACAATCGTCTATATTCTTGGTGTTCCAGAGTTAAGGGCTAAGGCATTATTTTTTCTCATACTTTATAATTTAATGTTTGTGTTTCCACTACTAACAATCTTTATTTGTGGGGTCTTTGGCACAACTAGCGAAGATTTTGCTAAATTTGCAAGAAGGCATTTACAAGGTATAAAATTATTTATGAGCTTTTTGTTTATCTTGTTAGGAATGAGTTTATTTCTTATAAAAAAATGATAAAAAAAATAACATTTACAATTTTATTTTTATTAATTTTTGTGCAATTTTTATTGGCAGAGAATAAAAAAATTGAAATACTTTTTACTGGCGAGACCCACGCGATGATTTATCCTTGTGATTGCCCTAAGGAGCCAGATGGCGGACTCGCCCGACGCGCAACTAAGATTAATCAACTGCGAAAAATTAATCCTGATTTAATTGTTGTGGATTCCGGTGGAATGTTTGCTGGTGGGATTATGGATGAATACACCCAGAATACAGAGTTAGATAAGAAGCGCACATTAGTAAATTTGGAAGCAATAAATTTAATGAAATACGATGCAGTTAGTATCGGTGATGATGAACTAAATTTTGGGCAAGATTTTTTATTTGAGGCAATAAAAACAAATCCAAATATATTTTTATCTTGTAATTTAAAATCTCCTTTAATCAAGCCTTATATTATTAAAGAAATAGACAATCTTAAAATTGGCATAGTTGGGGTTAGTCCTTTAATTATAAAACAAAAAGCTAATTTAGAGTTTACAGATCCAATAGAAGCTTTAAAAAATGCGGTTTCAGAACTTAAAACAAAAAATATCGATATAATTATACTTTTAAGCCATTTAGGTGAGACCAAAGATTTAGAAGTTATTAAGCAAGTTAAAGGCATAGATGTAGTTATTGTTGGGCATGAGCGTGACAAGGAAGAGAATTTTACAAAAATTGATTCTGCAATATTTGTTAGGCCTAAGTGGCAAGGAAGGCATTTAGGTAAATTAATTCTAAATATAAAAGATAAAAAAATAATTAATTTTAAAGTAGAAAGCATGCGCATGTCTAGTGAGATCGTTGATGACCCAGCGATTTCAAAAATATTACCTAAATGTTTTAGCGATAAAGAATGTAAGAAAGAAGGATATCAGGGTACTTGTATGAATGCTGGAGATGTTAAGAGTACCTGTGATTTTACAAAAGCAGCCGAAATTTCCTTAGTAATTATAAAACCAAAAAATTGCCTTACTTGTCAGCTGGAAAAGATGACTAAATATTTAAAAGATTTATTTCCGGGGATTAAAGTTTCTTATTTAGATGAGACAACAAAAGAAGCCAAGGATTTAATTAATCAAATAAAGGCAAAGATGCTTCCTTTGTTTGTGTTAAATAAAAAGGCCAGCAATGAGAAAAATTTTATTTATATTAAAGATAAGTCAGAAATTAAAGAAAATAATATTTTTTTAAAACCCGAATTTACCGGTGTATCATTTTTAATAGATAGGCCTCATTTAGTAAATAGAATGAATCTTTTTATCACACTTTACGATAGAGATGTGTTACACACATTAGACATTACTAAACATTATAGTCCACAAATACATTTTCTAACTTTAAAAGATAAAAATGGCAAGTTGCTTGCGCCAAAGGGATTAACTGAAATTGAAGAAGACCAGAGGGCAGCTTGTGTGGCTAAATATTATCCGGATAAGTTTTTTGATTACATAACTTGTCGAGCGAAAAATATTGATAGTTCTTGGTGGGATGATTGTGCTGTGCCCTTAGGGATAGATTTACAAAAGATAAAATCTTGTGCTAAATCAAAAGAAGGACTTGACTTATTAGAGGAAAACTCTAAACTATCACAAGAGTTAAACATGACCATGGCTAATGTTATTTTATTAGATAACCAAGAAATCTTTGGCTTAACTAAAGAAACAACCAAAGAAGACTTAAAAAAAATAATTAAGAGGTAAGTGAAGCCACAACTTATGGAAGTTTTAAAAAGAACAACATAAGTTGTAAGGCTGAACTTATCCCGCACCTTTTAAAATATTCAAATTCTTGAATAGTAAAAAGGTGCGGGATTTAATTCGACCAGCAAACTTACGTAATTTTTCAATTCCGTAAGCTTTGGTCTCATTAAAGAGGTGAAAATATGTCAAATCCAAAAATTTACATTCTCGACGTAACAAATCGTGATGGAGTGCAAACTTCCCGAATTTGTCTTTCGAAATTAGAAAAGACTATGATTAATATTCATTTAAATGAGATGGGTGTAAATCAGAGCGAATTTGGTTTTCCGCTTACCCGCCATGAAATAAATTATTTAAATGCAAATTTAGAATTAGCAAAACTTGGAAAACTTTCTCCAATTAGCTTAAGTGGTTGGTTACGCGCTACTGCTGATGATGTTAAAATTGCATTTAAAAATGTTCCATCACTAAAACATGTTAATTTATCTATTTCAACATCTGATCAAATGATTATGCATAAATTTAAAGGCAAACTTGATCATGCTTCAATAATTAAAGAAATGAAGCAGGCAGTAAAAAAAGCACGCAGCTTGGGAGCCGAAATAATTGGTGTAAATGCCGAAGATGCTTCGCGTACGCGCATGGATTATCTAATTGAATTTGGCCTATCTGCAAAAGAAGCCGGCGCAGATCGAATTCGTTATTGTGATACCTTAGGTTGTGATAGTCCGCAGAGTATTTACGAGCGGATTAAGAGTTTAGCCGAAGAAATAGAGCTACCTATTGAAGTGCATTGCCATAATGATTTGGGTATGGTGGTAGCAAATTCAGTGAGTGGGGCAATGGCAGCAAATGATGCAGGGTTTGATGCCTATATCAATACCTGTATTAATGGCATGGGCGAGCGCGCAGGTAATGCAGATTTAGTGGCGGTAATTTTAGCGCTAAAGTATGCGACAGGAGTTAAAGATAAATATATTTTAGATGAACGTATTGATTTAAAGATGGCTTGGAAAATATGTAAATATGCATCATACGCCTTTGGGGTGCCTATTCCTATTAACCAGCCTGGCGTGGGTTCAAATGCCTTTGCACACGAATCAGGAATTCATGCTGACGGCGCTCTTAAAGATCGCCGCAATTATGAACTTTATGATTATGAGGAGTTAGGACGAGGAGAGCCAGAGATTATTGAAACCGGCCGTAAGATTACTGCTGGAGAATATTCCGGAATTAAGGGTTTTAGAAACGTTTATGAAAAATTAGAGGTTAAATTTGATAATGACCGAGAAGCAACTGAAATTTTAGAGCTGGTACGCTATGCCAATGTACATAGTCAAAAACCATTGGTTGACGATGAATTAAAGTTTATCGCAGAATATCCAGATATTGCTCGAAAAATTTTTACCATGATTCCATAAATAAAAAATAAATTCGAAATCCGAAACAATTTTATGATAAATCCTAAATCCAAAATCCTAAGCTCTAAACAAATTCGAATTTCAAAATTACAATTTTCAAAATTTTATTTAGAACATTTGAGTTTTGGATTTTGATATTGTTTAGAATTTAGAGTTTAGTGTTTAGAGTTTATAATAAAAAATATAGATATAAAGGATATAAAAAATGAATACAGTTGTTGTTGGTTTACAGTGGGGAGATGAGGGTAAGGGTAAACTCATCGATATTTTATCTGCTAAGAGCGATTATATTGTGCGTTACCAAGGTGGAAATAATGCTGGACACACAGTTATTGTTGATGGAGAGGAGTTTATTTTTCATCTTATCCCGTCAGGAATACTACACAAGGGAAAAATTTGCGTGATTGGTAATGGTGTAGTAGTTGATCCAGAAGCGCTTTTAGAAGAAATAGAAATCGTTAAAGCAAAAAACATTGATGTTGATTCTCATTTGAAGATTTCCGAAAGGTCCCATATCATTTTTCCATATCATAAGATTTTAGATAAATTACGTGAACAAAAAGGTTCATTAAAAATCGGCACAACCGGTCGAGGGATAGGACCGTGTTATGTAGATAAATTCAGCCGTTCAGGAATAAGACTCGTGGATTTGTTTAATAAGGAGGTCTTTAAAGAAAAACTAAATTCAAATTTGCTAGAAAAAAATGAAATTTTTAAAAGAGTTTATAATCACCAGGGTTTTTCTTTTCAAGAAGTGTATGCGCAATACTCTGATTATGCAGAAAAATTAAAAAAATATACTTGTGATGCAGCAATATTATTAAATGAAGCGATTGATAATAAAAAATCAATTTTATTTGAAGGAGCGCAAGGAACATTCCTAGATATAGATTTTGGAACATATCCATTTGTAACAAGTTCAAATGCCACCAGCGGTGGCGCATGCATTGGAACAGGAGTACCTGCTTTAAAAATTGATAAAATTATTGGAGTAGTTAAGGCCTATACTACGCGTGTAGGCGAAGGACCTTTTCCGACGGAATTTGATAATGAATTCCAAGAGTTGATTCGCAGTAAAGGAAAAGAATTTGGTGCTACTACTGGTCGTCCGCGACGTTGTGGTTGGTTTGATGCGGTATTAGCTAGATATGCCTGTTTAGTCAATGGAACAACGGAACTTGCAATAATGAAATTAGATGTTTTAGATGAATTAGCTAAAATAAAAATTTGTACCGCTTACGAATATAAAGGTAAAAAATTTACCAATTTTCCAAGCGATTTAGAAATTTTGCAATATGGAAAACCAGTTTACGAGGAAGTTAATGGTTGGCAAGAGTCTTTAGGTAAAATTAAAGAGTGGTCCAAGTTACCTAAAAACGCAAAAAATTATTTAAAAAAGATAGAAGATTTATTAAAGGTAAAAATCTCTTTTGTTTCAGTGGGTTCAAAAAGAGAAGAAATTATTCTACATTAATAAATAAGGAAGGGAGGAACAAGAAATGGATTTACTTTTACTTGCACCTGTGGGTTCGATTTTGGCATTGGGTTTTGCAACATTTTTAGGATTTAGTGTTTTAAAAAAAGATGAGGGTACGGAAAAGATGCGAGAAATCGCACAGTATGTTCGTGAAGGAGCATATGCTTATATAAAAAGGCAATATACCATTGTAGGGATATTTTTTGCAGTTGTATTTTGTCTTTTATTAATTTTAGCGCTAAAGAAGTATCTTGTTATTTTTGTTCCGTTTGCTTTTTTAACTGGTGGTTTTTTCTCTGGATTATCCGGCTTTATCGGTTTGAGTATTGCAACACGTGCTAGTTCTCGTACTGCTAACGCTTGCCGAACTAGTTTAAATGGTGGACTACGCGTAGCTTTTTCTTCTGGTGCAGTTATGGGTTTAACAGTAGTAGGTTTGGGTTTACTTGATTTAAGTATTTGGTATTATTTTCTAAATTGGTATTATGGCACACATGCGCTGCCTTTAAATATGGATAAAATTACAGCAATCACTTCGGCTATGCTTTCTTTTGGCATGGGTGCAAGTTCTCAAGCTTTATTTGCCAGAGTCGGCGGAGGAATTTTTACTAAAGCCGCAGATGTAGGTGCAGACCTTGTTGGAAAAGTTGAAGCAGGCATTCCAGAAGATGACCCAAGAAACCCAGCAGTTATTGCTGATAACGTTGGTGACAACGTCGGAGATGTTGCTGGAATGGGTGCAGACTTATATGAATCTTATGTTGGTTCAATTGTAGCAACTTCTGCATTAGGTGTAGCAGCTGGTCTTGGTGTTGCAGGCGTAACTGTACCGATGGTTATGGCAGCAGTAGGAGTTTTAGCGTCAGTTATTGGAACATTTTTCGTCAGAAGCGGTGAAAAAGCCGAACAAAGCGTTTTATTGGCAGCTTTGCGTCGGGGAGTTTTTTCTTCAAGTATTTTAATTGCCGTTGCTTCATATTTCTTAGTTAAATTTACCTTAGGCATAGAACACATAGGTGTTTATTGGTCAGTTTTAAGTGGATTGGTTGCAGGGATTATAATTGGTTTAGTGACAGAATATTATACTTCTTCGGGATATGCTCCAACACGATCAGTAGCTGATGCAAGCCCTACGGGTCCGGCAACAGTAATTATTGCAGGCCTTGCAGTAGGCATGTTTTCTACAGCAATTCCAGTAATTGTAGTGGGTGTTGCAATTTTAGCATCTTTTTATTTATCAGGAGGCGCACATAATTTTAATACTGGTCTTTATGGTGTGGCAATTTCTGCAGTAGGAATGCTTTCAACCCTAGGTATTACTTTAGCTACTGATGCTTATGGCCCGGTTGCAGATAATGCTGGAGGAAATGCAGAGATGTCGCATTTGCCAAAAGAAGTACGCACCAAAACAGATGCCTTAGATTCTTTAGGTAATACTACGGCTGCAACTGGAAAAGGCTTTGCTATTGGTTCTGCAGCTTTGACTGCCTTGGCATTGATTGCAGCGTATCGTGATCAAGTAAATCTTTTAGGGAAAGAACTTGATTTATCACTCATTAATCCAAGATTACTTGTTGGTTTATTTATCGGAGGGATGTTACCATTTTTATTTTGTTCTATGACCATGCGTGCTGTGGGACGTGCCGCAGGCAAAATTGTCGTCGAGGTAAGACGCCAATTTAAAGAAATTAAAGGCCTGATGGAAGGTACGGGAAAAGCAGATTATACATCATGCGTTACCATTGCTACGCGTGCCGCGCAAAAAGAAATAATTGTTCCCTCACTTTTAGCATTAGTTTCTCCAATTCTAATTGGAATTTTAATGGGCGTTGAATCCGTAGTTGGCCTTTTAACTGGGGCAACGGTATCTGGATTTGTTTTAGCAGTAATGATGGCAAATTCAGGTGGTGCTTGGGATAACGCCAAAAAATATATTGAGGAAGGAAATCATGGCGGAAAAGGTTCAGTTTCACACAAGGCCGCAGTTGTAGGGGATACTGTGGGAGATCCTTTTAAAGATACATCGGGTCCGAGTTTAAATATTTTAATTAAACTTATGTCGATGGTGTCAATTGTCTTTGCGGGATTTATTATTGCCAATACCTTGATGAAATAGAAATCATTTTTTCTTGACGAAACTCTATTACTATGTTATAGTTATAAAATATTAATAGAAATATAGGAGGAGAAAATTAATGCGTTTTGTAGCAATGCTTATAATTATCAGTTTTATCTTTTCAGGTTGTACTGTAATCTTCCAAAAAGGTAGACGCTCCGATATAGAAAAAATCCAAGATTTATCGCATCAACTAGATTTACTTGCCCAAACAAAAACTCTTTTAGAAGAAAGACTTAAAAAAGAAATTGCCGATAAAGAAGTTCGGATAGAAATGTTAGAAAAGGGCCTGGTAGTTACTTTTGTGGCTGATGTTTTATTTGATTCAGGAAAAGCAAAAATTAGGCCAGAGGCATATGTTGCCTTAGATAAGGTTGCTAAGGTTTTATTGGAACATGTTCCCAACAATAATATTGGAGTCGAAGGCCATACAGACAATGATCCTATAAAATATTCGGGTTGGAAATCCAATTGGGAACTTTCGACTGCGCGAGCTTTAAGTGTTTTGCATTATTTGGTCGATGATAAAGGCCTTAGTCCGGCGAGAGTATCGGCTATTGGTTATGGCGAATATAGACCAGTTGATACCAATGATACAAAACAAGGTCGTAAGCTTAATCGTCGAGTTGAAATTGTAATTTTCCCACAAGTCACAAAAGTAAAGCAAGATAGCCAGAAACAAGAATCGGATTTAGAAGAGGTTCCCAAAGGCTATAAATAAAATATAATTTTTTATTTTAATATATTGATAGGAGGTAGTTAATGTTAGAGGAAGGCGTAAAGAATCGTTTAATTTTAATCTTAGGAATATTGACTGTAATATTTTTTCTTTCCACTATTAGTTCGTGCGCTGGCTTAGGTAATCAAAAAAATCAGATTAAAAAAGAAATGATGGCTCGCCTTCAGGCTGAAGAAAAGCTAGATTCAATACAAAAGCAAACAGAAAAACAAACAGCAGAATTTAAGTCCTTGCAGGCCCAACTCGAAGAAGAAAAAGCTAGTAATCAGGCGACAAAAAAAGCCCTAGTACAGGAACAGACAATGAATCAATCTTATAAAGAAGAAATCGATAAATTGACTAAACTCAAGGAAGTTTTAGAAGAAAATTTAAAAGATGCTTTAAGTAAAGCAAGAAAAGCCAAGTAGCGTTGTTTTTAAAATACGCTTATTTGTTCTAATAAAATAAGGGGGTACGCAAGACCCCCTATTTTGTTAATTAGGTGACGGGTAAGCGGGGAGGTTAGAGAGATGATACTAAAAAAAATAAAAGAAATTTTAAACAAAAAGATTGTTCTTCCTAACATTTCTTCTTTTAAATCAAGGTTGAATTTAAAAACAAAAAATGCTTCTAAAAAAGAAGTAAAAATTTCTTCATCACAGGAAAAATCTTTTGAACAGCGCGTTGAAGAGTCCAAGTTTTACTCGGCTCCTGAACCACATTATGAGCCTAGGACAACTGTTCAGGATTTACCTGGTGGCTATGGTAAGGATCAAATAATCTTACAGGTTCGCGATCCTTGGTGGGTGCATGCTTATTGGGAATTGACATCTGGCACCTGGCAGAGAATAGAACATGATTTGGGAAATGATTTTCATAAAGCTAAAAAAGTTTTGCGTGTTTATGATGTAAGCTTCATTATTTTTGACGGCTCCAACGCCCACAGGTTTTTTGATATTGAAGTACGTGATTACGCAAATAATTGGTACATTGATTTAGGTTCTGCTGGCAGGTCATGGTGTGTGGATTATGGCCTTATTTTACCGGATGGAAGATTTGTTACTATTATTCGTTCTAATATTGTAACTACTCCCATTGAGGGGCCATCTTGGATTACTGATGAAGAATGGATGATTCCCGACGATATGTTTGCTAGACTCTATGGTTTAGGGGTTGGTTTTGGAAGTTCTCCGGTGCGTTTAAAGAAAGCTTGGCAAGAAAGATTGAAAAGAGAACTTAGCTCAGGTGCACTTTTTTCTGCAAGCCCGGTAAAAAAACCAAAAGAGTTAGAAAAAAATTTTTGGTTGGTAGTAGATACAGAATTAATTGTTTATGGCGCGACTCTTCCTTCAGCAAAAGTGACTATTCAAGGCAAAGCCATTAATCTAAGGCCGGATGGGACTTTTTCTGTACGTTTTCATCTACCCGATAGCAAGCAAGCAATACCCGTAGTTGCAGTTTCTAGCGACGGAGATGATCAAAGAACCATCATTCCCATTGTAACAAGAGAGACAAAGAGGTAAGCCGATTTAATTAATTCCAAAAATACCAAATGATATTTGGATATTTTATGGGATTTTTTTAAAAAATAGTTTAATTATTTTATGGAAAAAGGATATCTTTGTTTAGTATTGCATACGCATCTTCCGTATGTGCGTCATCCAGAACATGAAGATTTTTTAGAAGAAGATTGGCTTTATGAGGCCATAACCGAGACCTATGTACCTTTAATTTTGGTCTTTGAAAAATTATTAGCGGATAATGTAGGCTTTAGAATTACCATGTCGCTTACGCCGAGTTTGATTTCTATGTTAACTGATCCGTTATTACAAGAGCGTTACACCAAGCATATTAATAAATTAATCGAATTAGCGCATAAAGAAACCCAACGTACATCTTGGGATCAAGGGTTTAATCATCTAAGCTATATGTACTTGGATCATTTTTATAAAGTCAGAGATACTTTCCAGCGCTATGGCCGTAATTTAGTTAATGCCTTTAAAAATTTTCAAGATAGAGGAGTACTTGAAATTATTACTTGCGGTGCAACGCATGGCTATTTTCCCTTGATGGAAGTGCGTCCGGCATCTGTGCGTGCACAATTAAGAGTCGCGGTGGATCATTATCAAAGGACATTTGGTAGGCCTCCCAAGGGAATCTGGTTACCTGAGTGTGGGTACCAGCCGGGCCAAGATGAATTTTTAAAAGAATGTGGCATCAAGTATTTTTTTACTGATGCACACGGAGTTTTACATGCCACACCCAGGCCCAAATACGGCGTTTTTGCACCAGTGTATTGCAAGTCCGGGGTAGCTTGTTTTGCAAGAGACATAGAATCTTCAAAACAAGTTTGGTCTTCAATTGAGGGTTACCCGGGAGATTATTGTTACCGGGAGTTTTATCGTGATATTGGATTTGATTTGGATTTCGATTATATTAAACCCTATATTCATCCAGACGGAATAAGGATCAACACCGGGATAAAATATTATCGCATTACAGGCCCCGGAAATCATAAAGAGCCTTACAATCCAGAAGCGGCGCGCAACAAAGCCGCAGAGCATGCTGGAAATTTTATGTTTAACCGCCAGAAGCAGATTGAGCATTTATACGGCTTCTTAGATAAAAAACCAATTATTGTTTCACCTTATGATGCAGAGTTATACGGCCATTGGTGGTTTGAAGGCCCGATGTGGCTAGATTTTTTAATTAGAAAAATTTATTATGACCAAAAAATTATCCGCATGATTACGCCATCTGAATATTTAGAGGAAAATCCGCGTAATCAAGTAGTTACGCCTTCAATGTCAAGCTGGGGATATAAAGGTTATAGTGAGGTTTGGTTGCAAGGGTCAAACGATTGGATATATCGACATTTGCATGAAGCTTCTGATCGGATGCTTGAATTAGTGAAGAGATATCCAGGTGCTTATGGTCTGGCTAAACGGGCATTGAATCAAGCGCTACGTGAATTGCTTCTTGCACAAAGTTCCGACTGGGCTTTTATTATGGCCACGGGCACTCATGTAGATTATGCTATCAAAAGAACTAAAGATCATCTTTTAAGATTTACTAAACTTTATGAAGATTTAAAATCAAATTCAATTGACGAACATTGGCTGTCAGATATTGAATGGAAAGATAATATTTTTCCTGACATAGATTATCGAGTGCATCAATAGTATGTTTGACAAATTTAATGTACCTAGGCATGTTGCTTTTATTATGGATGGCAATGGCCGCTGGGCAAAATTACGCGGCCTTCTGCGCACCGAAGGGCATCGCAGGGGTATAAATAAAGTTAAAGAAGTTACCCAAGCTGCAAAAGATTTAGGAATAAAAGTAGTAACCTTTTTTGCTTTTTCGACGGAAAATTGGAATAGGCCGAAAAAAGAGGTCGATATGTTAATGCGCTCTTTGGATAAATTTT
>JBFMBJ010000017.1:0-13058 GCA_040755235.1 Candidatus Omnitrophota bacterium | reverse complement strand
CCATTCTGGCTCGTGGACTCATGAAAATACACCCCCTTTTAGGGTATATTTTCGGGTAACATTAATTATGAGTCAACGATACCTTGAAAAGTTATTTCGGGTAACATTTAATGTGAGTCAATTCGTTCTAAATATTTTGCTTGAAATTGATAGGTGGATAATGTATAATTTCGGACAAGGAGATGAAATGTCTGAAAGAAGAAGACATCCAAGAAATAAAGCAACTCATATTGTTACGCAGTTGCATCCGAAACAAAAAGCCGAAAATATACATTCAATAACCAAAGACGTAAGTCAGGCGGGTGCTGGAATCTATTGCGATAGATATATCGAGCCAGGTAGTTATGTTAAAGTAAGAATCCTAAAAGACAATCACCAAGAAATAAAAGATGCTGTAGTTGCCTGGTCGAATTTAACAAAAGACGAATTTGGCCCAGTATTCCAGATAGGATTAAATATTCCATAAAACGCAGATTTACGCGGATAAGTCAAAAGTTTTGCCAACCTTAAAGGGTTGGCTTTTTTGTTTATAAATTACTTAATGTTGACGAAAATTAAATTTAAAAGTATAATAACTAATCAACTTATTATAAATTTAAAAAAAGTTAATGAAGACACAATTTAGCGAGTAAGCAATAGACGAAGCTAAATTGTTGTCTGAATTAAGCCGCCACGGTTTTTGGCGGATAATAGAGCGAGGGATTTATCATGCCAAAACTATTAATTGTCGATGATGAGCCTGATGTCAGAGAATTTGCTAAGAATTTTTTTACCAAAAGAAAGATAGAAGTTGCTACTGCAGCAAGCGGGGAAGAAGCAATAAAAGTTGTTCAGGAATTTAAACCCGACTTAGCATTGCTTGACGTAAGAATGCAGGGTATGGATGGTTTAGAGACGCTTAAAAAGATGAAGGAAATAAATAAGGATGTTAAGGTAATAATGGTAAGCGGAGTTAATGATGCTGAGGCAATAAAAAAAGCAAGAGATTTGGGCGTGCTGGATTATATCCACAAGCCATTAATATTACAAGAATTAGAGCAAATAGTCTTGAAGGAAATAGGGCGTCACTAAAACCATGGCGATAAATTATAAAAGGGTATTGGAAACTGCAGCCAAAAACATGATTCTTATTCATAGGCCAGATACGCTTCTTAGGCTGATTTTAAGAATGACAGTGCGAGAAGCAAGGCTTAAACATGTGGCGGCATTGTTTTATGATAAGAGAAAAAATTCCTATATTCTCACGGATTCTAAGGGCGAAAGGGGGATAAAACTTCCTGCTGGTTATGCCAGGCTGGATCCTCATAGTGGCCTGATTAAATTTTTCCGTGAAAAAAAGAATTTTCTTTTAAATAGCGAGGGCGTTTTAGAAACAGCTAATATTGATACTATCTTAAAAACAAAAAAAGAACTCTTCCGTAAAGACAAAGTCTTGAAGTCGTATTTACAGGAAGCAAAATATCAGATGCAGCTTTTCGATGCCCATCTTTGCATACCCAGTTATAGCCATGGAATTTTACTCGGACTTTTTCTTTTAGGGCAAAAACATTCGCAAAAAACTTTTTCCAAAGAGGAGATTGCTTTTTTTGTTGCTTTGACTCATGACGTTACCATGGCTATTCGAAATGCCCAGTTATTCGAAGATCTCCAGTCAGAATTAGAGCGAAATCATAGATTGTTTATTCAAACTGCAGAGGCGTTAGCGAGCGCCATTGATGCAAAAGACCACTACACTCACGGCCACACAGAACGCGTAACACAATTTTCTATGGCTATCGGCAAAGAATTATTAAAGAGCAGAAAAATTAAAGTTAAAGCAGATTTTTTGGAAACGCTTAGAATAGCCAGTCTTCTGCACGATATAGGTAAAATTGGCATACCAGACGCGATTCTCTATAAAAGAGATTTACTTACTAAAGACGAGAGAAGAAAAATTGAAGAGCATTCTTTAATTGGAAGCACAATCCTCAACCCAATGCAGGAATTAAAGGAGGTAATCGAGGCAATAAGAGAGCATCATGAAAATTTCGATGGCACAGGATACCCCGAAGGCATTAAGGCAGACCAAATAAATATTTATGCCAGGATTATCCGCGTCGCCGATGCATTTGATGCGATGACCAGCGAGAGACCTTATCGAAAAGCTTTAACCAAACAAGAAGCCTTTGATGAATTAAGGCAATATAGCGGCGTTCAATTTGACCCAACAGTTGTAAAAACCTTTTTGGATATTTACCACCAGGGAAGAATTTAATAATTATGCGAAAGCGAGTTCTGCTCCTTTACATATCAGAGGTTTCCGGCCATCACAAGGCAACATTAGCTATCGAATCTGCCTTAAAAGAACTCCAACCTCGCATAGAAATCTTAAATGTCAATGCCTTCCGCTATACCACTCCCATTAGCGAAAAGATAATCAACTCAATTTATATCGGGGTCATTAAAAGGACACCTAAAATCTGGGAATATCTTTATGATAACCCCAGCGTAATAAAAAATACCTCTAAAATTAAAAAGATAATTCACAACTTTAACTCCACCAAACTAAAATCCCTTATTGATAAGTTTAACCCTGACTGTATTGTCTGCACCCAAGCTTATCCTTGCGGAATGATTGCTGATTGCAAGAAAACCTATAGTTTATCAATACCGTTAATCGGTGTATTAACTGATTATGCGCCACATTCTTTTTGGATTTATGATTCTGTGGATTATTATATAGTAGCTGCCGAAGAAGTCAAACTTCGTTTTATTCAAAAAGGTATCCCAGAGAGAAAAATCATTAATTTCGGAATCCCGGTTGACCCTAAATTTGTTGAAATCAAAAATAAGGAACGGATAGCAAACAAATTAGGGCTAAATTTAGAATTGCCCATTATCCTGATTATGGGTGGCGGCCAAGGTCTAGGACCTATTAAAAAAATGGTTAATTATATCGAATCAATAAAAGAGCAACTGCAGATTATAGTTATCTGCGGCACTAACCGAAAACTTCTTAAGTGGGTTAAAAAGAAATCTATCGGTAGCGAGAAAAGAATTGTTTCACTTGAATACGTAGAAACGATAGATGAGTTAATGGAAATTGCCTCTATTTTAATTACCAAACCCGGAGGCCTTACAACCTCCGAGGCCTTAGCTAAAGGCCTACCGATGGTATTGGTAAACCCCATCCCTGGCCAGGAAACAGCTAATGCAAATTTCCTAACTAAGAAAGGCGCAGCAATTAAGATAGAAGACATTAAAGAAATCCATAAAGTTATTGCCGATTTAATAACCAACCGGCAAAAAATAGCAGATATGGCTTTACAAGCACGCCAGATAAGCAAACCCAAGGCTGCCCTAGACATTGCTTCATTAATTATAAAACTATGTTCCAATTCCTACTCTACAAACTTGGCTACTTTTTAGCAACAAGACTATCGTTAAAAAGCAGTTACAGATTAGCGAAAATTCTTTCCACGGCACAGTATTTTTTTTCTCGAACTGATAGAAACACCGTCAAAAACAATTTAAAGGCAATATTTCCTGATAAAAGCGATAAAGAAATAACCAAAATTACAAAACAGGTATTCATTAATTTTGGCAAATATTTAGCTGATTTTTTGCGGTTTTCTAAAATGGACGAAAAAATCATAAAAAGCAAAGTTAAGGTGGAAGGCTTGCAATATGTTGACGAAGTTTTAAGCCAAGGTAAAGGAATTATCGCAATAACTGCGCACCTGGGTAACTGGGAACTTGCTGGTATTACTATGGGGTTATTAGGATATAAAATTATGGGTGTGGTCTTGGCTCATAGCGATAGCAATGTCGACCGTTTCTTTAATAATCAAAGGATGATAAATAATTTAGAGGTCTGTACCTTAGGCCGGGCTGCTTATTTTTGCCTGGCAGCATTAAAAGAAAACAAAATGATTGCATTGGTTGCTGACAGAGATTTTACTGAACACAGTGTAGTAATCGATTTTTTAAATAAAAAGGCGATGTTGCCAAAAGGGCCAGCGACATTTCATCTTAAAACAGGCGCGCCAATTATTGGAGGTTTTCTGGTGAGGTTGCCGGACGACTCATTTAAGTTTACTTTCGAAAAGCCATTTATCTTCAAACTCAGCGGCGAAAAAGAAAAAGACATAGAGGCTATCACCCAGCAATATGCGCAAACAATCGAAAAGTATATAAGACAATACCCTGAACAATGGTATATGTTTAGAAAATTCTGGATAGGATAAACAAAATGAATGTTTGGGCACTGATACCTTCTTATAATGCGCAGAGTTCAATAAGCCAAATTATATCGTCAATAAAAAAGTTTAATATTCCAGTAGTTGTAGTTGATGATGGCTCTAAAGATAATACCGAAATGTTAGCCCGCCAGGCTGGCGCAACTGTATTAAAACATCGCAGGAACGAGGGAAAAGGTACGGCCTTGCGTAACGGCTTTAATTATATTATTTCCGATACTGATTGTGATGCAGTAATTACTTTGGATTCGGACAGACAACACAACCCTGGTAGCATACCGGATTTTATCAAAAAAGCAACAGAAGACGAAAAAATTGGCGTGGTGGTGGGCAATAGGATGGCAAGGACGGCAGATATGCCGCTCACCAGAATTTTGACTAATAAATTTATGTCCCGGGTAATTTCAAAGATATGCCGGCAGAATATACCAGACACACAATGCGGTTTTAGGCTGATTAAGCGAGCAGTTTTAAAAAACATTAAACTGCAGACCACTAATTTCGAAATCGAATCCGAAACGCTTATCCGTGCCAGCCGCTTAGGATACAAAATCGTCTCAATTCCCATACAATCAATATACGACAAAAAAGTTTCCAGTAGGATTAATCCATTTTTCGATACCATGCGTTTCTTAGTTTTTATTATTAAGGAAATATGGATTTCTCTATTTTAAGAGAAAGGATGGTTAATGAACAGTTAATTCGTCGGGGGATAAAAGACGAACAGGTTTTAAGTGCTTTTAAAAAAATCGAACGCCACAAATTTGTTCCCTCGATATTAAAAGCGCAAAGTTACGACGATTGTCCCCTATCAATAGGCGAAGGTCAAACAATTTCTCAGCCCTATATAGTTGCCTATATGATTGAGTCTTTAAACTTAAAGCCGCAAGAAGAGATATTAGAAATTGGAACCGGCTCAGGCTATCAGACAGCGCTATTAAGTTGTTTAGTAAAGCAAGTTTATTCCATTGAAAGATCGAAAGTATTAGCAGAAAGAGCACAGAAATTACTTGAAAGTCTGAACTTTACAAATATAAAAATAATTATTGGCGACGGGACAAAAGGATTATTAGAATTTTCACCTTTTGATGCTATCATTGTAAGCGCGGCTGCCCCGAATGTCCCACATACTTTAATTGAGCAACTGAGAGATGGCGGAAGAATGATTATTCCGGTCGGCGAAAGATTTAGTCAGGTCTTAATAAGAACTACCAAGATTAAAGATAAAATTAAGCAAGAACAATTAGGTTCTTGCGTTTTTGTGCCGTTAATAGGAGAATTTGGTTGGAAAAAGAATTAATTATAATCATCGTCGGCGCCCTGCCTATTTTAGAAGTAAGATGGGCTATACCCCAAGCATTAATCTGGAAAATGTCATTTTTTAAGGCATTTTGGCTTTCGGTATTAGGTAATATTATTCCGATTGCACCTACACTTTTTTTATTAGAGCCCATATCAAATAAATTAAGAAGATTTAAAATATGGTCGCATTTTTTCGATTGGCTGTCAGAGCGCACCAAGAAAAACTCAGACCTGATACAAAAATATGAGGCATTGGGTCTGATGCTGTTTGTAGCAGTGCCATTTCCTGGCACTGGAGCCTGGACAGGATGCCTGGCTGCTTCTTTATTTAAGATAAGGTTTAGATATGCGTTTATTGCTATAGTTTTAGGCGTGATTGGAGCAGCAATAATTGTTAGTTCTCTTTGCGCTTTTGGTATCATTAGCTTAAAGGCTATATTGCAATGATGCCTCATCTACTAAATAATGCAACAATATTTATATCAAATATTAAAAATTAAATATCAAAATGACATATCAAAATTTAAAGTTATAGAATAAAGCTGGGGAGAAAAAAAGATAAATTGATTTTTGCATTAAAGTATTATTTATTTGACGAGACACAATGATACAGGTCTATACCGGTAATGGTAAAGGAAAAACCACAGCAGCTTTTGGCTTGGCGTTAAGGGCAGCTGGTGCGGGTTTAAAAGTTTACATCGGCCAATTTTTAAAAGGCAAATGCTATAGTGAACTTAATTCTATAAAAAAACATAAAAATATCAAGATTGAACAATTTGGCAGACGCTGTTTTGTTAAAAGCAAACCTCAAAAAAAAGATATAGAATTAGCAAAGCGCGGTTTTGAAAAAGTCAAAAAAAATATAGCTAAAGAATGTTTTAACCTAATAATATTAGATGAGATAAATATTGCTGTGCATTTAGGTTGTTTAAAATTAAAAGGAGTAATTAGTTTACTTAAAAACTCGCCCAAAACTATAGAATTGGTTTTAACTGGCCGTTATGCCCATCCTCAAGTTTTGAAATTGGCTGACCTGGTTAGCGAAATAAAAGAAATAAAGCATTATTACAAAAAGGGGGTAAAAGCAAGAAAAGGTATCGAGAATTAGCGAAAAAAAATCTTGACATTAAAAAGAATCCGCATTAAGATACAATAAATCAACAAGGAGGCCAAATGTTAGTATTAGCATTAATAATAGGAGGAATTTTATTAAGATTTGCGCCACATGCTCCAAATTTTACACCGGTTGCGGCGATTGCATTATTTTCTGGGGCATATCTAAATAAGAAATCTGCGCTTTTAGTTCCTTTGGTTCTTATGATAGTAAGCGACCTGGTTATCGGTCTTCATGATGTTGTATTTTTTACGTGGGGTGGTTTTTTATTAGTAGCGATTTTGGGGGTTCACCTCAAGAAACATAAAAATATTTTTGGAGTTTTTTCTGCTTCTTTAATTTCATCAATAGTATTTTATATTGTTTCTAATTTTGGCGTCTGGATTATGGGTTGGTATGCGCATACCTGGCAAGGATTAATTAATTGCTACGTTATGGCTTTGCCATTTTTAAGGAATTTTACATTGGCTACGCTTTTATATTCTGGCGTATTTTTCGGAATTTATGAAATAACTGCTAATTTAGCCAAAACCAGCAAGTTAGCAAAAGCTCTTTTAACAAATTTTTAAAAATTACAATAATATAGGTTAGGGAAGGCCGTAAAAGCGGCCACAGTCCCGCTGCTGTAGTCCCGCCTTTTTAACAAAAAGGGAACCCTTTTGGCAAAAGTATAACCACTGTTTCGTTTAAGACGGAATGGGAAGGTTGCCAAAAGGGCGGGAAAGTCAGAAGACCTGCCTATAAAAATGTCCATATAGTAATGACTGGCTCGTGGACAAGCCAGCAGGGCGAAGAAAACAGGGTATACCCTTGATTGTCAATTTAGATAATCAAGGGTTTTTTGTTAAATGAAGACACAACTTATGGAGCAAAAGCAAACATAAAAGGAGGCAGAAATGCAGGAAAAAGTTGCTGCTTGTTCATGGAGTAGCGGTAAAGACAGTTGCCTGTCATTATATAAAGCACAACAGGCTGGTTATGAGATTAAATATATTTTTAATTTTATTTCGCAAGAATATAAGCGCGTATCTTTTCATGGTGCAAAAAGTGAATTAGTAAAACTCCAGGCAGAGGCTTTAGGAATACCTCTAATGCAAAGGCAAACCACTCAGACCAATTACGAAGAAATATTTACAAAGACTCTGCAAGAATTAAAAGATAAAGGCATAAACAAAATTGTTCGAGGCGATATTCACTTAATAGATCTGAAAGATTGGGTGGCTAATATCTGCAGTAAAAATGGAATGGATGTTGTCTCTCCAATCTGGGATAAGCCGACAAAAGAGATACTAAATGACTTTATCGAAGCAGGATTTAAGGCAATTATTACCAGCACCCAGGCAGATAAGTTAGGCCAAGATTGGTTGGGCCGCTATGTAGATAAAAAATTCATAGATGATTTGTTAAAATTGCCCAGTGTGGACCTTTGTGGCGAAAATGGAGAATATCATACGTTTGTTTTTGACGGACCGATTTTTAGGCAAAGAATAGAACTATCTAATGTAGAAAAGATAAAAAGAGACAATTATTGGTTTTTAGAGTTAAAAAAATTTAAATTAGCTCCCAAGGAGGGCAAATAATATGAGGCGTTTTCTATCAGTAATCTTTTTGCTCGAATTTACTATTTGTTACGCAACGATTTGTTTTGCCGACGAAATAGAATTAGAGCGTATAGTTGTTACTCCTACCCAAACCGAAGAAATGGTAGGTAAAACTGGTGATTCAGTTACCGTATTTACCATGTCCAATATCGAAGGACAGAATTTAGAAACTGTAAAAGATATGCTAAAAGAGACGCCGGGCTTACACTTAGTCGAGGCAGGAAAATTTGGAGGCCTAACCTCTGCTTTTATGAGAGGGTCTGATTCAGGTCAGGTGAAAGTAATGATTGATGGAGTAAGGGTGTATGACCCGATATCAACCAATTCTGCCTTTGACTTTGCCTTTCTTAGTTTAGACAATATTGAGCGCATCGAAATAGTAAGGGGCCCACAAACAACGCTTTATGGTTCGGATGCCATAGGCGGGGCTATAAACGTAATCACAAAAAAAGGCAAAGGCAAGCCAACAATTTCTTTACTAGGCGAAGGCGGTTCGTATTATACAAGCAGGGAGGCTTTGGAATCGCAGGGAAAAATAAACAAATTTTCTTATAGTTTAGGGCTTTCAAATTTTAAAACCCGGGGTCTATCTAAATTAAGAGACACCTCGGAAAAAGATGCGATGCGCACCTGGAGCCTGTCATCCCGACTGGATTATGAATTGACTGACGATATTGCCTTTGGCTATATCGGCCGATACACTGACGCTCGCTATGAATATGATAGTTCCATTGGCGCCAAAGATGACTCTGATTTGTTCAATAAGACTGCTCAAAGTAGCCAAAGCATTTATTTCCAGCAAAAAATTCTTGAAAATTGGCAACATAAGATACAGGCATCAGCTATATCAAACTATAGGCAGGATGCCAATGATAAAGACTCTCGATTTCCTGATGACTATTTAAGTGATTGGTATCTGGGCAAAAATTATCAAATCGATTGGATAAATACCTTTAAGCCAAACTCAATCCTTACTACTATCGCTGGTTTTAACTGGCAAAAGGAGATAGGGGATTATTACTATTACAGCGAATATCTGGGCGGCTCGACAGAAGCGGATTTTCCCAAAGTATTTAGCCGCACCCGCGCCTGGTATATTGAAAATTTATTAGATTTTGACAAATTGAATATTTCCGGCACATATCGTTTGGATAAACATTCGCAATTTAAATATCACGATACCTATAAAATAAATTTTAATTATAAACTTTTTAATCAAACTAAAATTAAGGGCGGCTTTGCCACTGGCTATAAGGCGCCCACGCTTTATCAGCTAAATGCGATTTCTGACCCCTGGTTTGGAGGCGGAAACCCCAACCTAAAACCTGAAGAAAGCGAGACTTATGAGGCGGGTTTCGCGCAATCCTTTTTAGGAGAAAAGATAAAACTGGAAACAACTTATTTCCGGAGCCATCTTAAAAATTTAATAGACGCAAAATATCATCCGGATACTTGGCTTACTGACCAATATTCGAATATCGGAAAGGCAAGAAACTTTGGCTTTGAAAACATAATTTCAGTAAAACCAATTAAGGAAATAGAAATAATTTGCAGTTACGATTGGTTGGATACAGAAAATAAAGACACGCATGATGAACTTTTGCGCCGGCCAAAAAATCGTGTTAATTTAAATGCGAATTTCCGGCCGTCTGAAAAATTCTCGATAAACTTAAATACAAGATACGTAGGACATGCTCAGGATAGCGCTAATCGGCTTTTAAAATCTTATGTTAAATTAGACTTAAGTTCTAATTATAATTTGAACAAAAATTTGGAAATTTTTAGCCATATTGATAACCTCCTGGATACATCCTATGAAGAAATAAAAGATTACACTACACCAGGATTTTCAATGTTTGGCGGGTTAAAGTTAAAATTTTAATTAAATTGAAATTGAAGCTTAAAAAAAATTATGATAAACTAAAATGAGGAAAAACTATAATTATGGGTATTGATATTAAAAAAATAGATAGTAATTTTAACTTAAGCCATTTGAGAGAAATTGCTGAGTACCGTAGGCAGTTTAACGTAATTTTAGTAGTCTCGATTCTTATTCATTATCTTTTTTTAGTTGCTTTGCCTCATTTAAAAATCATGCCGTCGAGAAAGGCTTTAGCTAATTTAGAAGTAACTTATCAAAAATTAAAATCTGAAGAAACGGTAAGTAAAAAACTCCTTCAAACCATTGAAAAAAGACTCATCGACAATAGCCCCTTGCAACAAAAAACATCGCCAGATGTCAGCAAAGTAGCAAATCCCCCACCTTTTATTGATAAGCCTACACTGTCAGAAACTAAAATTCACGTGCGCAAGGCCCCAACGCCTACCATAATTGGCAAGAGTTTAAAAGAAATAGTGCGGCTGCCGCAAGTCAGTTCCCCGGTTATGAAGAACCCCGCTTATGTAAGCTATTACCAAGTGGTAAGGGATAAAATAAAAAGTGTAGCCTTCTTAAATAGCACCATCCCAAGCGGGGGAGAAGTATTTCTGTCTTTTGTACTTGATGCAGATGGACAACTTCTGGCCATCCAAATCATTGATGATAGATCTATAGATAACCCTCAATTACGAAATTTGGCTTATAATTTTATTAAACAAGCTGCTCCTTTCCCCCAGTTTCCGCGCGAACTTAAACACCCCAAGTTGTCCTTCAATGTAATCATCGAATTTAAAATAACCGATTGAAGCATAAGAGGTTAGTGGTTGACATAGTCTCTTAAGAGTGCTATATTTATAAGTCTACCATCACAAATTTAAATACGTAAGGGGTGAGATAAATGCCGGAAATTGAAATTCGCAAAGGTGAATCTTTTGAATCAGCCTTGCGCAGATTCAAAAAGAAGATTGAGCGAGAAGGGATCCTGAGAGAGGTCAGAGACCGTAAGCATTACGAGAAACCTTCTGAAAGAAAAAGGAAAAAATTTAGAAAGAAAATTTAATGTTTGCTCTTTCGCTATCCTGGAATACCAATAAATATAGAGACGTTGAAAAACAGGTTAATGAGGTAATCGAGGCAGGTTTTAAGGCAGTAGAACTTAATTTTAGCCTTACCAAAAAACAACTTAGAAAGATAAATAAAATAATAAAGAAGGGCATAATTAAGGTGGTAAGTTGCCATAATTTCTGCCCTATCCCGCCTGGAATTCCAATTAAAAAGGCGATGCCTGATTGTTATTCATTATCGTCATTGAATGAGAGACGGCGGCGCCTGGCAATAAAATACACTAAAACCACTGTTGATAGTGCTTACTCACTTGGCGCTAAAGTTATAGTCTTGCATTCAGGAAGGGTAGAAATCCCAGACACGAGCAGACAATTGATGTCCTTTTTTGCGCAAGGCAAAAAAGAATCCTCTGAATTTAGGAAGTTCGCTGATTGTTTGTATCTTGAGCGCGAAGCTAAAAAAAAACCTTATCTTGAAAAGGTAACCCAGAGTATTAACGAAGTCTGCGCCTATGCAAGAGGAAAAGGCATAAAAGTTGCCTTGGAAAACCGCATATATTATCCTGAAATTCCCCAGTTAGATGAATTTGAATTGCTCTTAAAAGACACGCCTGCTTACTTCTGGTTTGATACAGGCCACGCTTTTATTATGGAAAAATTATGGAATGTATCTGTAGCAGATTATTTAAAACGCTATGGCACAAGACTTATAGGCCTGCACTTACACGATGTAAAACTAATGCAGGACCATCTAGCACCTGGCAAGGGAGAATTTGATTTTAAGCTTCTGAAGCCTTTTATAAAACCAGATACTATTAAGGTTATCGAAGCGCATGCTTCAGCCACAGCGGCAGATTTAAAGAAAAGCATAAGTATCCTGAATAAGGCATTAAACTAATGATTCGCGAACCTGCGGTTAGCGGACAATTTTATCCGGCAACACAAGTTTTAATTAAAAAACAGATTGATTCCTTTCTGCCTAAAGGCCGAATTGAAAAATCAAAAGCCATTGCCATTATCTCTCCCCACGCAGGATACATTTACTCTGGCGAAGTTGCAGCCTCAGTTATTTCATCTGTTTTGATACCTAAAAATATTATTCTTTTAGGCCCTAATCACACAGGATTCGGCAGTCCTTTAAGCATTATGGCGAAAGGAACCTGGAAAACACCTTTGGGTAATGTGCTTATCAATGAGAAAATCGCCAAACAATTATTGGCTAATTGCAATATTTTATCAGATGATAGTAGCGCGCATACATATGAGCACTGCCTGGAAGTCCAACTGCCCATATTGCAATATTTTTCTCAGGATTTTGAAATTGTTCCCATTGTCGTTTCAGAAATAGGCCTAAAAGAGATTTACAAACTAAGTGAAGATATCGCCCGGCTTATTAAAGGAGCGAAATTAGAAAAGGATACCTTGATTCTCGCCAGCACAGATATGACCCACTACGAGCCAGAAGAAGAGGCGCGCAGAAAAGATGACCTGGCAATAGAGAAGATATTAGAACTTAACAGCGAAGGATTGTTAGAGACCGTTAGCAAAAATAGTATTTCGATGTGCGGCATTTACCCTACGGCGATTGCCATAGAAATCGCCCGTAAATTAGGCGCCAAAGAAGCTAAACTTATTAAATACGAAACAAGTGCCAAGACAAGCTCCGACTACAGCACTGTAGTTGGCTATGCAGGAATTGTTATTAAAGAATAAAATGAAAAGTAAATTCGCAAGAGCTATTTTATTTTTATTATCAATTTTCATCTTTTTAAATTCCTCTTCCCTTGTCCTTGCTGCTGCAGCAAGTGACAGTCCCTCTCCCACAACCCCCAGGCCTCCATATCTCTATAAGCCCACTGA
>JBFMBJ010000016.1:0-13264 GCA_040755235.1 Candidatus Omnitrophota bacterium | reverse complement strand
AAAACAAGACCTGATGATATTGCTATCTTTGCTTACCAGTGGTATAATTATACTTTGTTTTGCTATTAGTATTAAAATTTTTGCCAGTTTTGCCTTGGCAAACCTAATAATTTTTATTTTAGGGTTATTTTGCTCGCCAATAGTTATTGGTTGTAATACTATCATACATCAATTTGGCCAGAATGATATGTGGGGTAAAGTTTTTAGTTCTTTAGAAATCATTATGCATATAGCATTTTTATTGTGTATGTTTTTAAGCGGCATATTGGCAGAATATATTCCACAAGGCTCTATTCTTGTAGGGGTCGGTATATTTTTGATTATTTTTGGAGGTTTTAGTTTAATTTTTAAAAGAAATGATTCATATCAACGAACATAAAGAATCAACAGCTAATAAATTAATTGAAATTGCAAAAATTCCCGCACAAGTCTTTATTCCGCTGGTACAGCATTTAGGTAAACCTTGTGAGCCGGAAGTTAAACCAGGTGATTATGTGCGCTTAGGTCAGCGCATTGCAGGATTAGATTCAGGCGTATTTTCACCGATTCATGCCTCGGCGTCAGGCAAGGTAATTGCAATTGAAGAAAGACCCCATCCAGTTTTAGGTAAAACAAAAGCTATAGTTATTGAAAATGATTTTCAAGATCAACTTTTCGATACAGTTAAATTAATCCGAGAGGAGATAGAAGAATTAGATGCCGCTAGAATCCGCCAAATTGTTTTTGAGAAAGGCATTGTAGGGCTAGGTGGAGCAAGCTTTCCTACACATATAAAATTAAATCCTAATAAAAAAATAAATAATCTTATTTTAAACGGGGCGGAATGCGAACCATATTTAACCAGCGATTTTCGTCTGATGCTGGAGCGAACAAAAGAAATTCTTTGGGGTCTAGAACTTATTTTAAAATGTGTTGCAGCAGAAAATATTTATATCGCCATTGAAGATAATAAGGCTGAAGCGATTAAAAAAATACGCGAGGCAATCGATGATCTACATTTAGACCCAAAGCCACAGGTAAAGGTATTAAAAACTTTTTATCCGCAAGGAGGCGAGCGCCAACTGATTAAAAATATTTTGAAAAAAGAAGTTCCTTCAGGAAGAATTCCTTTAGATATTGGGGTTTTAGTACAAAATGTCGCAACAAGTTTTGCAATTTACCAAGCAGTTTATGAAAATAAACCTCTTTATGAGCGCGTAGTTACAATTACGGGTTCAATTTTAACTAATCCAAAAAATTTGATAGCTCGGGTTGGTACACCAATTAAAAATTTAATTGAAGAGTGTGGCCCATTAAAAGAAGAGCCGGCTAAAGTGATTATTGGTGGTCCAATGATGGGTATCGCCCAATACACAACAGATGTTCCAGTAATAAAATCTACAGGCGGAGTTGTGGTTTTGAGTAAAAAAGAAGTAGAAGTCAATAATGAGGAATTTTGTGTTCGTTGTGGAAAGTGTATTGAGGTTTGTCCTATGGGATTGCAACCTTGCTTGATTAGTTTAGCAGTTGCAAACCAAGATTGGGAATTAGCTAAGCAATATTGTGTTTGGGATTGCATTGAATGTGGTTTGTGTGCATACATGTGCCCAGCAAATAGAAATATAGTGCAACAAGTAAAGTTAGCAAAAACAAAAATTCCAAAATGAAAGAAACAGCTAGATTAGGGTTAATATTATTTACCATTTGTTTTGTGGCAGCAGGACTTTTATCTTTGGTAAATAAATTAACTGCAAGTCAAATCGAAATTCAAAAAGAAAAAGAAGAAAAACGCGCTTTAGAAGAAGTTCTTAAAGAAGCTAATAATTTCCAAGTAGTAAAAGAAAATAATGAGGTAATTTATTATAAAGCATTAGACGACAATAAAAAAATTATTGGGTATGTTTTTAAAGCAAGACAAAGAGGCTACTCTAGCGATATTGAAACAATGGTGGGCATTAATGTAAAAGGAAAAATTTTAGCGATTCGTCTACTTTCTCAGAATGAGACGCCGGGCCTGGGTTCAAGAATCACAGAAAGCGAATTCACAGACAGATTTAAAAATAAAGATTTAAAAAGTTTTAATGAAGTTGATACAATTACTGGCGCAACCATTTCTTCAAAGGCAGTTATAGATTCAGTTAAGCAAAAGCTAGAAGAAATTTTAAAAAAGATAAATTAAAGGATTATTTTACAAATGAATCTGTTAATTTTTTCATTCGGGGATGATTTTTTAACGCCAAAAATATTTCGTAACTCGGCGGCTGCAGAACTCGCTCGTCGGCTATTCGCCAGGACGAACTCAAACAGCTTCGCCGTCCCGATAGAAGAAATCGGGATTCTCTTGTTACTAAAATATTTTTGGCTAAAATCATCATTCATTCTAAAATTGACGATTCATAAGTTAAAAGGATTATAAATGCAAAATCAACTTATTGTAAGCGTATCTCCGCATTTACATGCTAAAGAAGATACTGCTAACATTATGTGGCAGGTGGCATTAGCGCTTGCGCCAGCTGGTGTAGCAGGTATTTGGCTATTTGGTATGCCGGCACTAAAAGTAATAATTATTTCGATTACAAGTTGTCTATTATTTGAATTAATTATCCAAAAATTACGTCATACCAAAATAACGATTTTTGATGGTTCGGCATTTTTAACTGGTTTGCTCTTGGCCTATAATTTACCTAGCCAAGTGCCGTTTTGGATACCTATTTTAGGAAGTATTTTTGCTATTCTTATTACAAAGCATACTTTTGGAGGATTGGGTAAAAATATTTTTAATCCGGCATTAGCAGCAAGGGTATTTCTTTTAGTTTCTTTTGCAAAATACTTGACTAGATTCACCCAACCAATTCGCAATATTGGTGAAGCTAGTTATGATACTGTTACTCAAGCTACACCATTAATGGCTTTTAAAGAAACAAATTCAATCGCTATTTCTAATTGGAATTTATTCCTGGGGAATCATGCCGGTTCTTTAGGAGAAGTCTGCATTATTGCTTTATTAATTGGGGCTATATTTTTATTAGTACGTAAAATTATTTCTTGGCATATACCGATAAGCTTTATTCTAAGTGTTGCTTTATTAGATTTATTAACTAAGCAAAATATTTTATTTAATATTTTAGCCGGTGGTTTAATTTTAGGTGCATTTTTTATGGCCACAGATTACGTAACTAGTCCTTTAACCAATAAAGGAAAAATTATTTTTGGGATAGGCTGCGGAGTAATTACTTTTGTAATTCGTAAATGGGGAGGGTATCCGGAAGGGGTGTCCTTTTCAATTTTAATAATGAATGCAGCAGTGCCCATTATTGATAGATACGCTACGCCAAGAAGATACGGGATAGTTAAAAGTTTAAAGTCTAAAGTTTAAAAGTTATGAAAAATTTAATCAGAGAGTTTACCAAAGGTATCACCATAGAAAACCCAACATTTGCTTTAGTTTTGGGATTGTGTCCGACTTTGGCAGTTTCTACTTCGGTAGTTAATGCCGTCGGCATGGGTGTGGCGGCAACTTTTGTGTTATTGGGATCAAATATTATTATTTCAAGTTTACGTAAGGCAATCCCAGATACAATTCGTATTCCTTGTTATATTGTAATTATTGCAACATTTGTTACTATTAATGAATTGGTAATGAAGGCATATTTTCCAGCATTAAATTTAGCCTTAGGAATTTTTGTTCCTTTGATTGTAGTAAATTGTGTTGTCTTAGGCCGAGCAGAGGCATTTGCCTGTAAAAATAAAGTTTTAAATTCTATCTTTGATGCACTTGGTATGGGGGTAGGTTTTACTTTGGCTTTAACTATTGTAGCGAGTATCCGTGAGATGCTGGGGTCTGGAAAGTGGTTTGGTATACAGTTAGTAAAAGGAGCAGAACCAATTTCAATGATGGTTTTAGCACCCGGTGCCTTATTAACTTTAGGACTTTTAATTGGTATAATTCAATTTTTTCAAAAGAAACAAAAAAAATTAGGATGTCACGATGGATGTAAGTAAATTTTTGATGATTTTTATAAGCATGGTTTTTATCAATAATTTTATTTTGTCTAAATTTTTGGGGTTATGTTCTTTTATTGGAGTTTCCACGCAGACAAAACCCGCGGTTTCTATGGGCATAGCGGTTACCTTCGTGACTACGATGTCAAGTATCATCACATGGCTTATTTATCGTTATCTTTTAATACCATTTCATATCACCTATTTGCGTACGATTTCGTTTATTTTAGTAATTGCAACTTTTGTACAGCTCGTGGAAATGATAATTCGTAAATTTCAACCTGCGTTATATAGGGCATTTGGTATATATCTACCTTTAATTACAGTAAACTGTGCAGTTTTAGGAGTGGCGGTTTTAAATAGCGAAGAATTTTTTGTTAATTCCGGAGTTTTGCCAGGGAGCTTTTTAATGTCGCTTACCCAAGGATTCTTTGCAGGAATTGGTTATACCTTAGCGATGCTTCTAATGTCTGGAATTAGAGAGAGGCTTGCATTAATAGAAGTACCAGAGGCATTAAAAGGCATTCCTTTGGCTTTTATTATCGCATCACTAATGAGTTTAGCGTTTATGGGGTTTGCGGGATTTCGATTTTGAGAACACAGATTACACAAATTTCTAAAAACAAGATTACACAGATTAAAAATCTTACAATATTTATTTTTTTGGATTTTGAATTTAGAATTTGTTTTAGGATTTAAACATTTATGGAAATAATTGCTGCAATTTTAACTTTAAGTGTTTTAGGTTTGGTTTTTGGGATAGGGCTTTCTTTGGCCAATAAAAAACTTTGCGTAGAAACTGATCCCAGAATTGGAAAAATATTTGCTTGTCTGCCTGGAGCAAATTGCGGAGCTTGCGGTAAACCAGGTTGCATAGGGTTTGCAGAGAGCTTGATTCAAGGCCAGGCTGATATTGGTGCCTGTGTTAGTGTTAGTGAAGAAAAAAGAAAAGAGATTGCTTTAGTTTTGGGAGTTGAAACAAGCACAAAAATAAAAAAAATAGCAGTTTTACATTGTCATGGTGGCGTAAGAGTAAAGGATAAGTTTTTATATCATGGCCTACGCGATTGCATTGCCGCAAATTTAGTTTTAGGCGGGCAAAAGGCCTGTTCTTATGCTTGTCTAGGTTTTGGTAATTGCGTAAGAATTTGTCCGTTTGATGCAATCAAGATGGGAGAGGATGGCCTGCCAGTAATCGACATTTTAAAATGCAAAGCCTGTGGAAAGTGTGTAGCGACTTGTCCAAAAAAATTATTTACACTTACACCGATAGATAAGCCTGTTTATGTGGCGTGTCATTCGTTTGATTTAGGTAAGGTAGTAATGCAGGTTTGTCCTGTAGGATGTATTGCCTGTAAAAAGTGTGAAACTGTTTGTCCGACTAGTGCAATTAAAGTTATCAATAATTTAGCGGTTATTGATTATAACAAATGTATCTCTTGTGGTAAGTGTGTCGAAGTTTGCCCGAGAAAAATAATTCTTAAGAGGCACGAATAGGCACGAATAAAAAAACCAAATTAACAAAAATAAATTTGTGTATATTTGATAAAAATTCGTGAAAATTTGTGTTTAAGGAGCGATAGAGATGAAATGAAAAATATTGCAGTTTTTGCTTCGGGAAATGGCTCAAATTTACAGGCTATTATTGATGTTATAAAAAGAGGCAAGCTAAAAGTAAATTTAGCACTTGTAATCTCTGATAACAAAGATGCGTTTGCGCTTGTACGTGCACAAAAAGCAGGCGTCAAAAGCATTTTTATTAATCCTAAAAATTTTGTAAGTAAAGAAGAATTCGAGAAAGAAATTATTAAATACCTAAAACAAGAAAAAATTGATTTAATTGTTTTAGCTGGGTTTATGCGGATTTTAAGTAAGCATTTTGTAAGACTCTATAAAAATAAAATTTTAAATATCCATCCCGCACTCCTACCAAGTTTTAAAGGCAGTTATGGTATTAAAGATGCCTTTAATTATGGAGTTAAGATAACCGGCGTAACCGTACATTTTGTAGATAGTAAGATGGATCACGGCCCAATTGTACTTCAGGAAGCAGTTAAAATTAATAAAACAGATACACTTAAATCTTTAGAAGAAAAAATCCATGAGATTGAACATAAAATTTATCCCAAAGCGATTAAATTGTTTAGTCTTGGTAAAATTAGATTAAAGGCAAGAAGAACAGTGATTTTTTAACGCAATAGGATATCTTCTTCAAGGGATTTAGGGCTTAGCGTAATTACATTTCCCGTCAAAAGATCATTTAATTCCACATAAGAATAATCCGTAAAATTATAAATTCTGGTTGTATCTAGAATAATTTTTTCTATTTCTTTAATAATATTTTTTTGTTTTTGGCCAGGGGCATATTTAGAAAAATAAGATCTAATTCTTTGTGTTATTTGTTTAGAGATAAATTCCGGCATTTCTAAAGATTGGTATTCTAGGTGTCTACCTTGGTAATCATCGATAATATCAAAGTTTTGATTAAAATCCTGCACAATGCGCCTGTTGTATTCATCTTGCGGGATTACTCCGTGATAAACTTTTTTTAAATCTAAAGCATAGTCAGTTTCTATCATTTCAATACCTGTTTTTACGTCCGCATAAACAAGCCTGATAAAATCTATATTGTTGGAACTAGAACTAAGATATTTTAAGGCTACAACGGTGAGTATATTTCTTATTTTTTTAATTGCATCTTTATCAAATTCTATTTCTTGTGGTAGTTCTTTAGGTCTATCCAATTCGCTGATAGAAAACTTTGATTTGAAGGTGTTATCAATATAGCGGGTTGTGGTATCACTAGACACATCATATTTAATTAAATTTTTTTTATCGGATTTAATAAATAGATTATCTAGAGGCAAATATACCCAAAGGGTTTTACCAACAATAACAGATTTTATATCTAAATTAAATTCTTTTTTAAAAGTTTTTACAATCGCAAGGGGTAATTCTTTTTCATCATAGGTAGGCCTAATTGGAGAGCAACCTAAAATTGTAGTTATAAGAAAAAAATTAAATAGGACGAGCTTTGCCAGCTTCTTTAAAGATAGCTTCGATTTCATCATATTCAAGCTCTTCCTTTTCTATTAATTTTTGAGCAAATTTATCTAATAAATTTATTTCTTTTTTTAAGATGTCTTCAACTTCTTTTAAACAACTTTGTAATATTCCTTGAGCATCTTTATCAAGAATTGATTTAGTTTCATCTGCGATATAAGCTCTTCCCATTGGACTTTGAGTTTCTAAGGCATGAAAATTTCCCAAGTATCCAGATTTACCCATACCCCAAGACCAGCTCATATGGTGCGCAACCGCCATAGCTTGTTTAAAATCTGAATCAACGCCTGCAGAAGTAAAACCGAATTTTATTTTTTCTGCCACATACCCACCAAGACAGATTTTTATTTCACCTAATAAATCATTTTGGTTTCGGATAAGCGTTTCTTCTTTTTCTGGAGTCCAGGTAACGCCTCCAGCGCTACCTCTGGGAATAATCGTAGCCTTAAAGACATCTTTGGTGGGCACCAAAAGATAGGTGATAATTGCATGTCCTGCTTCATGATAGGCGGCTAATTTTTTTTCTTTATCGGTTAATTTAATTTTACGTTTGATTCCAAGAGCAATTCTTTCGCGAGCATCGTTGATTTCTTTCATCGAAACTAAATCTTTTTGATTGCGCACTGCAATTAACGCGGATTCCCGCACGATATTTGCAATATCCGCTGGACTATTTCCTACAGTCATTTTCGCTAAGTACCCCAAATTAATATCAGAAGAATATTTAATTTCTTTTAAATAGTATTCAAAAAGCTTTATTCTATCTTCAAGATCGGGCAGGCCGACATAAATTTTTCTATCGAATCTTCCTGGACGCAATAATGCTTGGTCAAGATATCCTTCGGCAATATTGGTTGCTCCGATCAAGACTACATTATAATCTTTATCTTTTAAGCCATCCATTTCAACTAAGAGCTGGTTAAGGGTTGTATTGTGTTCAGTGGTTCCGCCAAATCCTCTATCCATTGCGCGTTGCGCACCTACTGCATCAATTTCATCAATAAAAATGATACATCCGCCCTCGATGTAGGCAAATTCACGAGCTTGTTTAAAGAGTTGTCTAATGCGGCTTGCACCTACTCCTACAAACATCTCTACAAATTCCGAACCCGACATCGAAATAAAAGGAAGCTTTGATTCGGTAGCAATGGCTTTAGCTAAATAAGTCTTTCCGCAACCCGGAGGCCCGACCATTAAAAGCCCGCGCAAGATTTTTCCGCCGATACGTTGTAATTGCGCGCGGTCAGTAATCAGGCGAACTACTTCCAAGGCTTCTTGTTTGGCTTCTTCCATGCCAATAACATCAGACCATTTTATCCCAACCTCTTCTCCGGCAATGGCTTTTTTCTTTCTTTGAGTCATGGATTGGGCACCTTTTTTCATAAATAACCAATACCACATAAAGGTATATACTGCACCAAAAATAACTGCCATGATAATTTGTAGATAGAGTTGAAGCGGGATTTGAGCAAGCTGGGATTGTTTTATAAATGATTCTGATTCACGCCAGGCTCTTATGCCATTTATCATCAGGATAATTAAACTTACTCCTAAAACAGCCAATAATAAAAATACTGATATACGTATCCAGTAAAATTTAATAAATATTTTAATTTTGCGCCAATTCATATTTTGTCCTTTCTTTGCCTTAAGAGAATTATTCATAGCATAATATTAGTCCAATGTCAATGGTTTAATAAGTATTCATTGATTATAATATAATTTTATGGTAAAGATAATATAATGAGAAAATTTTTTGTAGGAATTCTTCCAATTCTAATATTAATTTTATTTCTTATCCAGAAATCTTCCTTCGCACAAGAGAATATTTTAGGTTCAACTGCTGCCAGCCAAGAAAAGGGCCTGAGGGAAAAAGAAAACAAAGAACAATTTATGGCTCAAGTGTCAGAGCCGGAATTAGAATTTTTACCTATCCCAAAGGCGCCAGAAGGGCTTTCAAAAGAAAAATTTTTTATCAAAAAAATTAATCTAGAAATTTCCGAAGAACTTGATTTAAAAATAAATTCGCATTCAATAGTTCTCCCTTATGAAAATAAAGAATTATCTTTAAATGATTTAATCACAATTTCAGATGAAATCACTAAATCCTTGCAAAAAGCAGGTTTTATCACTTCTCAGGCCTTTGTCCCGCCACAAAAAATAAAAGACGACACAGTCACTATTAAAGTCCTCGAGGGCAATATTGGCGATATAAAAGTTGAAGGCAATAAATACACAAAAACCAAGGCCATAAAAAGATTTTTCAAAAAATATCAGAAAAAAATTCTGCAATATTATAGCCTGTATCATACTATGCAGGCACTTAACGAAAATCCTGACCGCCTAGCCAAGGCAAGACTTATTGCTGGTAACGCGCTGGGGACAAGCGACCTTGAATTAAATCTGGAAGAAAAATTTCCAATAGATATTGGTTTGGAGGTAAATAATCTAGGCTCACGTTACACCCAACGTAATCGCTATGTTGTGACTATAAAGGATAATAATTTAACCGGGCAGGATGATATTTTTACTACGCGAGTGTATTTAGCAGAAGACGATGCCTTTTTAGGAATTGTTACAGATTATAAATGCCCGCTTGCAGATTTAGGAACAAAATGGGGAATTAGTTTCAGCCGTACTGCCTCAAGGCTTGGCCGAGAATTTGACGCCTTAAAAATAGAAGGCCGTTCTTATAGCGGCTCTACTTATTTAGAACAGCTCTTATTAGAGGGCCAGAATTTTTTAATGAACGCAGATTTAGGTTTTGAATTAAGAGAAGACACAACCAAAGTTTTGGGCGCGCGTTTTATACATGATAGCCTGCGCATTCTAAAAATGGGCTTGACGACCAAACAAAATGATAAATTAGGCCGTACGCAATTTCGCTTAGGATGGGATTTTGGTTTTCCTTCTTTTTTAGGCGCATCAGGTAAAACCGAAATCCTTTCTTCGCGGCAGGATGCAGGTGGGCAATTTAATAAAACTAATATTTCTTTGATGCGTTTAACCAAATTACCATTTAATAGTTTATTGATTTTTTTAAGCGAGGCACAATTTAGCAGCGATAAACTCGTAGTCAGCCAACAACATCGTATTGGCGGAACGTATACAGTACGCGGTTATCCCGAAGGAGAGGCTCTGGGAGATTATGGCTTTAATACAACAATTGAACTACGCACTCCTGCATTTTTAATTCCAAAAAGCCTTGGCTGGGGTAATACTAATTTACGCAACATGTTGCAATTTACTTATTTTGCCGACGCAGGTCAAGTAAATACGCGTAAGCCAGCAGGTGGTGAAAGAAGACAGACTAATTTAGCTGGTGTTGGTACAGGCCTGCGTATTAATTTTAAAAATAATTGTTATGGACGTTTTGATGTAGCTTGGCCTATAGGAAGACGCACGAGTGAAGGAAAAGGAAGAGAACCGCGAATGCACTGGGCCTTTGGAGTAGAGTTTTAATAACCCTAAGTATTCCAAGGGGTTAAGTAATTATGATTTTTCCGATTTTCCTTGCATTCTTTCTATAAATAATATATACTTTACTTATGAGGTTCTGTCAGCATACAGGAGAATACAGATGTATACACCAAACAAGATTCTCTCAATATTTCTTATTTTCTGCCTACTTTTTACACAATCTCTCTATGCTTTACCGCAAGACCCAGAGGTTGTGGAAGGCCAGGCTTCTTTTGACTATTCCACTCCTGATAAACTCCAAGTAACTGCTTCTTCAGAAAAAACAATCATCAATTATGCATCTTTTAATATTGCCCAAAACGAATGGGTTAACTTTATCTTACCTTCAGTTACAGCCAGTATCCTCAATAGGGTTATTGGTAATATAAGCTCAGAGATCTTAGGAAAACTAACCTCTAACCAAGGAACTTTGATGCTGGTAAATACTGCGGGCATTAACATCGCCAAAGACGCCCTAATACAGGCAGGAGGGAACCTAGTTCTCTCTACTTTAGACATCCCTAACCAAGACTTCTTGAGTAATCACTACATCTTTGAAAGAACCCAAGATCCTGCTTCTATTAAGAATATGGGCAATCTCTTTACTCAAGACTATCTTGCAATTCTTACCTCTACCTTTGAAAACTCTGGCACAATTCAAGCCAAGGCCATCACCATTGCTGGTGCAGATAAACTCTCTCTACAATTAGATCCGTACATAGAACTTATCGTGGATAAACCCTTAAGCTCTAATCCAAATAACTTAGATGACCAAATCAAAAACACAGGTTCAATAGAATCTACTGATGGTCGTGTCTACATAGAAGCCCAAGCTTTACCAAGCCTGTTTAAAAACGCTATTAATACTACAGGTATAATTAGAGCTACAGCTGTAACAAGAGAGAATAATGAAATCGTACTTGTTTCACAAGAACCAATACTAGCAGCAGGCACTTTCCAAGTACACGATGGAAACCTTAAACTTAAGACCAAAACCCATTTAACCATGGGTGCAGTATTTGATATCTCTGGATCAAACTTAATCACTGATCCAGAAGATGATATTACTATTTTAGGTGGAGCTGTATATGCCGCAGGGACTACTGTTAACGAACCCGGTAATATTACTGTTTCTCTAGGTCTCTTAGGAGAGACTACAGTTACTGGCTTAGGAGCTCTAACTTTAAATGCAGATTCCGACGCAAGCGGTGCTGGTGATTTTTCTATGGATGCAGGAACTATCATTAATACAGCTGGTACATTAACGATTACCGGTGTAAATGTTACTGTGAATCAACTTACTTCTGTAACTACAATAAATATGACAGCAGCAAATCCCGCCGGTATCTTAACGATTAACGGTAATATTAATATAAATGGCCCAGCTCTTTCGGTGGATACTTGGAATTATGGAGGAAATTTTACTCAAACCATTGGTACAACCATTACTGCAAATGATCATGCTTTTACCTTAAATAAAACCAACGGTATTGGTATAACTACTGTAGGCGTAATTAATGATGGCACGGGAACATTAAGTTTTTCAAATGATTTTGCTGGTAGTATGGTTAGTAATGGTTCTCTTTTAACTGCGAATACGATAAGTTTACGTTCAGGAGACCCCATCGGTGCATTTGGTAATAGTATAAATACTATTACCAATAACCTTAGTGCTATGTCAACGGGTGGTATCTATATTACAAATACCGGAGCTCTAAATTTGAGTGCTTATGTAACAGGCGTGGGTAATCCCATTAATATTGTTAACAACGGGAATGTTTCTTTAATCGATCCGACTTGGGCAGGACAAGCTGGAAGTTTACAGGCAAACGCAGGAGATATTATTCTTACTGCTACACCAGCAGGTTCAATTACAGATGGTACTTTACTTCCTGCTTCTTCAAATATAATAAACGCTGCCGGCGGGAATGCTACTCTAATTAGCGATACAGGTGTTATTGGTACACAACTCCTTCCGATAAAAATAAATATAGCAGGCGGAACAATGTCAATTTCTCCAGCTGGACAAGTAGGAGGAGTTTCTGCTGCGCTTCAGGGTGTGATTGCACCTATTAATCAAGTAACATTACTTAATACTCCTCCAGGAACAGTGTTTTACAATGGCGCAGTTATTTATAGCCCAGGTGGTGGAGAAGAGCCAGAAAGTGAAGCTCCACAAGAAACAGTTATTCCTACCAATATTATTAATGAAACCATAACTTCTTCTCTTACTTGTTCTGATACCCAAGATCCTGTAGCCCAGACCAATCAAGACTATAGTTCCAATATTCTTTTTCCTCAAGACTACTTCCCTTTTGATAGTGTTACAGTTGAGTTTGCAGGTTACGAAATGTATGTTTACTGTTCGCAAGGGCAAGTCTACGTTATTCCTTTGGACAGCCAAGGCAATCCCATAAGAAAAGAACAAAGAGTTATCCGCGCCAAACCACAACTCATTAATTTATCCACATATCAACTTACAAACCCTTACGATTTTACACAAATTCCATATCTTTCTAAATAAATAGATTTTTATCTTTTAAACTAAATCTACAATTAATCTGCCCAATCTATTTTTCGAAATTTATATAATCTGCGTATCAAATTTTCCTCGACAAATAAAAAATTTAGAAGTATAATAACTCGACAGATATCCTCGGCCTTTAGGCCGAGGCTGAATGTCGCCCGTAGCGACGCCAGCATTTATGCTGGCGGAGCGAAGGAATATATGGCATAATCTGGCTATGGCCAGATACTGGAC
>JBFMBJ010000015.1:0-13267 GCA_040755235.1 Candidatus Omnitrophota bacterium | reverse complement strand
TATTAGTCTCTTTACAAATATTAAGTAATATTTCTTTTTCTAGTCCCAAAATTGCTGCCATGGCTCCAGGATTTTTTTTGGCCTCGTCTTCCATAAGCTCTGCGCGTTTCTTTACTAAAACTAAGGCATCTAGAAAAGCTAAACTCCCCGCAGCTACTAAAGCTGGATATTCACCTAGACTAAGACCAGCAACAAATTTTGGGCTATCTTTTATTTTTTTTCTAAATACTTCAAGAATTGCAATACTAGTAGTTAAAATCGCAGGTTGGCAATTTTGCGTACGCGTCAACTCTTCCTGTGGCCCTTGGAAACAAATTTTGGAAAGCGAAAATCCTAGAATTTTATCGCTAGAATCAAAAATATCTTTTGATTCAGAAAAATTTTGGTAAAAATCTTTACCCATTCCCACATATTGAGCGCCTTGTCCAGGAAAGATAAATCCTACCATTTGATTACACACGATCCCCAAACTAATCCTGCCCCAAAAGCTACCAACAAAACCGTATCTCCCTTAGTAATTCTTCTTTCTTCTACTGCTTCACAAAGCGCAACTGCGGTGGAGGCAGAAGACATATTTCCATATCTGTCAATATTTAGATAAATTTTTTCGGTAGGAATACCGATTTTTTTTGCCACTGCAGAAATGATTCTTAAATTTGCCTGGTGTGGAATAAGGCAGTCTACATCTTTATGATCAACACCTGCTTGGGTTAAAACTTTAAAAGTAGCCTCACTCATGGTTTTTACTGCTACTTTAAATAATTCATTGCCGCGCATTTTAATATAATGCATGCGTTTATCAATAGTCTCTCTCGTTGCAGGATGACGCGAACCGCCTGCAGGAATCATTAATAAATCCGTCATAGTACCGTCTGAGCCTAAATAAGTAGATAATATGCCACCCTGATTAACCGATGCTAAAACTACTGCCCCTGCACCATCGCCAAATAAAACGCAAGTATTTCTATCTTGCCAATCCGTAATTGTAGAAAGTGTTTCTGCGCCAATCACAAGCGCATTTTTATAAGTACCTCTAGCAATAAATTGTTGCGCAGTAACTAAGGCATAAACAAATCCTGCACAAGCTGCAGAGATATCAAAACAAACTGCATTTTTTGCTCCTAAACCTACCTGCACAAAACAGGCTGTCGAAGGAAACTGCATATCTGGGGTAATTGTTGCTACAATAATTAAATCTAGGTTCTCCGGCTTAATTTTAGCATTTTTTAAAGCACGCTTTGCCGCGGAAATTGCTAAATCGCTGGTAGCTTCTTTTTTAGCAGCTAAACGCCTCTCGCGAATACCAGTACGTGTCATAATCCACTCATCAGAGGTATTCACCATTTTTTCTAAATCGAAATTAGTTAATATTTTTTTGGGTAAATAACTTCCTACCCCAACAACGCCAACGTGCTTCATTTTATTGCACCTTGTGATTTTATCTCTTCGACGATCTTTTCGTTAACCTTGCGCTCACATTCAATTTTTGCAGCACGAATTGCATTTTTTATCGCTTTAACATTAGAACGACCGTGTCCAATAATTACAGTACCATTAACCCCTAAGAGTGGCGCACCGCCGTATTCTGCATAATCAATATGTTTTTTAAAACGGCCTAAAGCATGTCTAACTAAAAATATTCCTATTCTTCCCCGGAGATCACGCATTAATTCTCTGCGTAATAATTTTCCCATCATCTCCGCCACTCCTTCCATAACCTTCAGGGCGACATTACCCACAAAGCCATCACAAATAATAGCATCAACTTTTCCAGTAAAAATATCTTTCCCTTCGACATTGCCGATAAAATTAATTTTTGCCTGACCTAGGAGTTGATGGGTTTCTTTCATGAAATCAGTACCTTTTGCCTCTTCTTCACCGATATTTAAAAGCCCAATGCTTGGATTTTTTCGTTCAAAGACATCACGCATGTAGACATTAGACATGATTGCATACTGCAAAAGATGTAATGGTTTAGGATCAATATTGGCACCTACGTCTAAAACAAAAGTAGGCTCTTTTAAGGTAGGAACGATAATCGCAATTCCTGGCCGCTCTACTCCTTCTAAAAGCCCCAGGGTTAAAGTTGCAGCACAAACTACTGCTCCGGTATTTCCTGCGCTTACAAAGGCATCGGCATATTTAGCTTTAACTAACTGTAAACCTACGACAATCGAAGAATCTCTTTTTTTACGCACAGACAAAGCCGCAGACTCATTCATTTCAATAGTTTCGCTGGTATGATGGATAGAAATTCCTCGGATATTTTTGTATTGTTTTAAAATTGACCTTATCTTATTTTCATCGCCGGTTAAAATTATTTCAACGCCAAGCTCTTGATAAGCCTTAAACGCTCCTTCAATAACTATATCCGGAGCGTAATCACCACCCATGGCATCAACAACTATTTTCATCTATCCTCGCTTCGCTCGGGAAAAAACAGATTACCGAGTACCGATTACAGCCTGTCCTCTGTTTTCTGTTATCTGTAATCTTTTGTTATTCTTTTTTCTTTTTTTCTTTTACTTTAATTTCAATAACTTGTCTACCATTATAAAATCCGCAAGCCGGACAAACACAATATGGTTCTTTCATCTGTTTGCATTGCGGACAAACACTTAAAGTCATTTCTTTTGCTTTCCAATGCGTTCTACGTTTTCTGCCTCTAGATTTTGAATGCCTTCTCTTTGGTAAAGCCATATTCTCACTCCGTTCAGAAGATTACAGATTAAATAGTACAGACAACAAAAAAAATTTCTGTAATCTGTTCTCTGTTTTCTGTTATCTTTTTTTATTTTTATTTACACTCACATTTACCTTCATTTAAATTCTTTCCGCATTTTGGGCACAAACCCTTACAAAGCTTATTACAAAGTAATTTTAGCGGATGATCTAAAATAATTTCTTGGCGTATTTCCGGATTTAAGTCAATAATCGGTTCTTCTTGCTTAATAGGGTAATTAGAATGAAATTCTTTGTTAATATCTATAAAAAAATTGTCCAGGCATCTAGAACAAGCTACCTTAAGCTTTCCCTTAACCCTTAATAAAATATTGATATTATCTAATCCTTTAGAAACTACTGCTTTTATTTCTAAAGGCGAAACCGATTTTATATCATCTGTTTCTATATCTAAATCAGAACCTGAGCAAGTTTCAAGAAAAATATTTTCTTCGGAAGAAAGCTGATTGATATCTATCTTCACCCCGCCCTTCCTTTCTCGCGGATTGTTTTAAAATAAACTAAATTTATTTTTACCCAGCACTCCCAATAAATAATTCTTTTTAGGAAGGGGTTCATATTTTATATTTTCGAAAATTTATTACATAACATTTTTCCTACATACGCTGGCACAAAATGTTTTAAATCTGCTCCCAAAAAAGCAGCTTCTTTTAAAAGACGGCTTGAAATATAGCTGTATGATTCTGAAGGCATTAAAAAAATAGTCTCTACACCGGGTGCCAATTTTCTGTTGGTAAGTGCCATTTGAAATTCGTATTCAAAATCGGATAACATGCGCAATCCTCTAATAATTACATTTATCTTTCTGGCATGTGCAAAATCTACTACTAACCCATCAAAATCTTCTATCTTTATTTTTTTATAGCCTTTAGTTGCTTCTTTTAGCATGTTCAAACGCTCATCTACGCTAAAAAGAGGATTTTTTTGTGGATTGTGCGCCACCGCAACAATCACCTCATCAAAGATATTAGTAGCCCGTTTAATTAGATCTAAATGTCCGTAAGTCACTGGATCAAAACTACCCGGATAAATTGCACGATTTTTTGTAGTTTTCATATTTAGTTTTTATAATGTTTAATCTGTGTAATCGGGTATTTGAGAATCTGCGTAATCAAGGGCGTCCCGACTTTTCATCGGGACGCCCTATTTTAAAATAAAAAGAGAGAACAGTCTCTCCGTATTTAACTGCTCGTGCAAGTGTCAAATTTCCCACTTGCTCGAACAAGACATCCTTTTTGTAATGCTGAACAATCACTTGCCCAGAAGGTGCTAATATATCACAAGCGACTAATTTATTCAAGGTTTTTTTTGCTACGTCTTGGTAATATGGAGGATCTAAAAAAATAATGTCGAATTGTTCCCCTTGACTACACAACAACTCTACTGCCTCCAGAACATCCTTAGCTATAAAAGAGATTTTTACATCACTCTTAGCAGCCACTAATGCAAGGTTTTGCCTTAAATTCAAGAGAGAAGCACGGTCATTCTCTACTAAAATAACTTCTTCTGCGCCCAAAGACAAAGCCTCTATTCCAATATTTCCAGACCCAGCAAATAAATCTAGAAATTTAATACCCGATAAATCACGCCCCAAAATATCAAAAAGAGACTTTTTAACTATCTCTTGGGTAGGCCTGATTCCAAGAGGACTTTTAAGAACCAATCCCTTTAGCTTGCCGCTTGCAATGCGCATTCCTTGATCCTCTCCTTTAGTATCTTTCGTAAAGCTATATTTTCTCTACTTTTTAATGCGGGGTCAAAGCGTACTAAATTTATAGCTTCTTTTTTAGCCGTCTCTAAAAGCTCTATCTCTTTTAAAGGATCAGCGATTTTAAACTCTGGTAACCCATGTTGCCTAAAACCGAAAAAATCTCCCGGCCCACGTATAGCCAAATCCTCTTCGGCAATTTTGAAACCATCATTAAATTTAACCATCGCGTTAATACGAGCTTGCGCTTCTTGTGTTGTTGAATCCGAAACAAGAATGCAAAATGATTCATCCGATCCCCTGCCAATCCTGCCGCGTAATTGATGCAATTGCGAAAGACCAAAATGCTCTGCATGCTCAACAACCATGCAGGTTGCATTCGGGATATCAAGACCCACTTCAATCAAAGTAGTAGAAACCAAAATATCGATTTTTGCATCTCTGAAATCCTGCATAATTTTGCAAGATTCATTTGATTTCAATCTCCCATGTACAAGCCCCACTTTAAAATCTCTAAAAATGCCGCTTCTTAATGATTCATACATCTGTTCCGCAGCCAATAAATCTAATTTTTCTGATTCTTCAATGATCGGATAAACAAAATAGACTTGTTTTCTTTTTAATAAGATTTTACGCACAAATTCATAAAGATATTCTCTTTTGGTGGTTTCTAGCGCTATAGTTTTTATAACACCTCTTCCCGGTGGGAGTTCTCTCATCACCGATAAATCTAAATTACCATAAAGAGTCATTGCTAAACTACGCGGAATGGGGGTGGCAGTCATAACTAAAACATCTATATTTTGATTTTTTCTAGTTAAAATGGTGCGCTGACTTACTCCAAATTTATGCTGCTCATCAATAATAACTAATCCTAGGTTTTTAAATTTTAAACCTGGTTGTAACAAAGCGTGTGTTCCTATTATCAAATCAATTTCCCCTTCTTTTATTTCTTGATAAATTTTATCTCTCTCATTTTTCTTTAACGAACTTGTAATTAAACCGATTTTTATTTTTTGTTCTCTAGCGACGAATGACGAAAGACGATCAAAGATATTCTGATAATGTTGCCGGGCCAAAATTTCCGTCGGAACCATAAAAGCAACTTGATATCCACCTCTAATTGCACAAAGAGCAGTAAAAATAGCTACAACCGTCTTACCCGAACCCACATCACCTTGTAAAAGCCGATGCATTGGGTGCAAACTAGCCATATCTTTTAAAATTTCATTAATTACCTTTTCCTGAGCCGATGTTAAATTAAAATCCAAATTATCCCTAAATTTTTTTAAGATATTATTATCTATCTTATGGCTAATGCCAATTTGGTTTTTAAATTTTATTTTCTGTAAGGTAACCAAAACCTGTAAAATAAAAAACTCGTCAAATACGAGTCTGCGATAAGATCTTATTTCTAAATCATTATTTCTTGGGAAATGAATGTTTATTAAAGCTTGAGCCAGATTAATCAAACTATGTCGATTTCTTAGATGATATGGTAGGAATTCTTCCAAGCTAGATACTTCCTCATCTAAACAAGCCTTAATTAGCCTACGAATTTGATGCTGACTAAGCCCCTTGGTTAAAGGATAGATTGGAACAATGCGTCCTAAATTTAAACTATTCTTTATATTAAAACAATCTTTCTCTTCTATTATTTCATATTCGGGATTAATTATTTGCATACGCCCATTATATTTTTCTGGTTTACCATAGATAACAACCGTATCATTATTTTTAAAAATATTTTTTAGGTATGGCTGGTTAAACCAAACTAAATAAATTTTTCCCGTATTATCACTAAGCGTGGTTTTAAACATGCTCCTGCCCTGAAAAGTACTAAAATTTTGGCTAGCTATAATTTTACCTTTAGCGCAAATAAAGATACCCTCTTTAAGTTTAGCTAGGGGTAGAAAATTCGAACGGTCTTCGTAGCGGCGGGGAAAATAGTATAAAAGGTCTTTTTTAAAATTAATTCCTAATCGCTTAAATAATTTAGCGCGCTTTGGCCCAATCCCTTTAAGATATTGGATGCTTTGGGGTTCTTTTAACATAAGTGATATTATATTCTCTAATAAAAGACTTGTCAAAAGACATATCTTTCGATGCAAATTCTAAACCATAAATTCTAAGCTCTAAACAAATCCAAAATTCTAAATCCAAATGCTCTAAACTTATTTTTTAAATTTTGAACATTTTGGATTTTGAGATTGTTTAGGATTTAGATATTAGAATTTAGAGTTTTATATTTACTTGACAAATTATTATTCTTGTGGTATACTTATGTATGACACAAGAATACAGGAGTATACAAATGAAAAAAATAAAAAAGTATCCAATACCAGTAAGTACCCGGATCTCTCCTCTAGATGCATTTAAACTCCGAACTATGGTAAGAAAATACCACTTGGATAAAGGTATTATCATCCGTAAGGCGATTCATTTTTGTATAACTCATCCGGGCGAAATACTTTACAGTACGGAGAGAGCCTAAATTTATCTTGACAAAAAAAAGATTTATGATATAAACATTGTCTATAAGGAGGTGACAAATGAAAAAGGTAATTTTAGTAGCATTGGTAGCAATTTTTGCTTTGAGTTTCACATGTGCATACGCACAAAGTCCAATTATTAAATTGGGTCGTGGCTTAACAAATACAGCTTCTGGTTGGTTAGAATTGGTTAAACAACCATACGAAACCACAAAAGCAGAAAATTTATTAGCAGGTTTAACAGTGGGTATTCTTAAAGGCGTTGGTATGGGCTTAGTGAGAACAGGTGTCGGTATTTATGAACTTATTACATTCCCTATCCCAGCACCAAAAGGATTTGAACCACTACTTCAACCTGAATACGTATTTAACGGCTCGAAGTAAAATTTATTTATTCTTTCAAATAAATTGAAATAAAAGGGTCAAAAAACGACCCTTTTATTTTTTTGTCTTTTTTAAAAAATTTATAAAGTTTAAAAATAAAAACCCCGATAAATGAATATTTATCGGGGTAATTTTTAACCCAGCAGCGTTCTACTCTCCCATAGCGTTACCACTAAAGTACCATCGACCCTGAGAGGCTTAACTACCGTATTCGGAATGGGAACGGGTGTGACCCTCTCGGTATTACCGCCAGGAAATCAAAGCTAAAAACTCAAAACGCAAAGTGTAAAGTTAAAATTTAAAGTTTAAAGTTTTGCACTTTCCACTTTACGCTTATAAATTACACAACTACCTTATGGATAAAACTACAGCACATATTTTTAAAAATTATGAGGCCAAGCCGATTGGCTGATTAGTACTCCTAAGCTGAAATCATTACTGATCTTACACTTGGAGCCTATCAAACCGCTAGTCTTGCGGCTGCCTATAAGTTGATAAATCAACTAGGGATATCTAATCTTGAGACGAGTTTGGCGCTTATATGCTTTCAGCGCTTATCTCTCACGAACTTAGCTACCCAGCGCATGCCCTTGGCAGGACAACTGGAACACCAGAGGTTCGTCTTTCCTGGTCCTCTCGTACTAAGGAAAGCCTCTCATCAAATATCCTCCGCCCACGACCGATAGAGACCGAACTGTCTCACGACGTTCTAAACCCAGCTCGCGTACCGCTTTAACCGGCGAACAGCCGGACCCTTGGGAGCTTCTCCACCCCCAGGATGCGATGAGCCGACATCGAGGTGCCAAACCGGACTGTCGATGTGAACTCTCGAGTCCGATAAGCCTGTTATCCCCAGAGTACCTATTATTCGTTGAGCGATGGCCCTCCCCCGAGGTACCACCGGATCACTAGATCCTACTTTCGTATCTGCTTGTCCTGTCGGACGCACAGTTAGGCTGGCTTATGCTCTTGCGCTCAAAAGGCGATTGCCGACCGCCTTGAGCCAACCTTTGAACTCCTCTGTTATCTTTTAAGAGGAAACCGCCCCAGTCAAACTGCCCACCTGGAACTGTTCCCCGACCAGTTTCATGGTACAGGGTTAGAATTTTAATACAATTAGGGTGGTATTTCACCGATGACTCAGCCTAAGCTAGCGCCTAAGCTTCAAAGTCTTCCACCTATCCTACACAAATCGGACCAAAATTCAATACCAGGATACAGTAAAGGTTCTGGGGTCTTTTCGTCGTGTCGCGGGTACGTGGCATCTTCACCACGACTACAATTTCGCCGAGCCTCCCGTTGAGACAGCGCCCAAGTTGTTACACCATTCGTGCGCGTGGGAACTTACCCCACAAGGAATTTCGCTACCTTAGGACCGTTATAGTTACGGCCGCCGTTTACTGGGGCTTCGGATCCCCGCGTTGCTTATCTTACGATAAACTAACAGGTCACCTTAACCTTCCAGCACTGGGCAGGTGTCACTCCCTATACGTCGTCTTACGACTTTGCAGAGAGATGTGTTTTTACTAAACAGTCACCCAGGCCACTTTACTGAGACCCATCGTCTTTCGACGACAGGTACCTCTTATTGCTAGCTTACGAGGCTAGATTGCCGAGTTCCTTAACGAGAGTTATCTCGATCACCTTACCATTCTCTGGAGGTCTACCTGTGTCGGATTACGGTACGATCAACTAATTAACTTCTTTTTGTACTTTTCTCGACAGCGTGGCCTAAAAACACTTCTCCCGCATTTCTTTGGGATACCCTCTTTTAATTCCTCAAAAAAGAACGCAGACATCCAACACTGCGCCGGCTCCGACCTACTGTGTCATACAAAAAGTAATAACGCTAATTAGCTGGTATCTGAATATTAACAGATCATCCATCACCTACGCATTTAGTGCCTCGGCTTAGGATCGACTAACCCTGGGCGGATTAACCTTCCCCAGGAAACCTTAGACTTTCGGTGTTCCGGTTTCTCGCCGGAATTTTCGCTACTCATACCGACATAATCACTTCTATTCACTCCAATAGTCCTCACGGTCTATCTTCAACGCGAATAGAACGCTCCCCTACCACTTATCTGGCCCGAAGGCCTGATAAATCCATAGCTTCGGTAATAGATTTGAGCCCCGTGCATTTTCGGCGCAGAATCACATCGGCCAGTAAGCTGTTACGCACTTTTTAAATGATGGCTGCCTCTGAGCCAACATCCTGGCTGTCAAAGTGAATCCACTTCCTTTACCACTTAATCTATTTTTAGGGACCTTAGCTGATGGTCTGGGTTGATACCCTTTTGACGATGAAGCTTATCCCCCACCGTCTAATTCCTGAGGTACGACATATGGCATTCGTAGTTTGGTTGGGTTCGGTATCCCGGTAAGGATCCAGAGACCCATTCAGTACTCTACCTCCACATGTTAATTTACTCAAGACTAACCCTATAGTTATTTCGGGGAGAACCAGCAATTTCCAAGTTTGATTAGCCTTTCACCCCTATCCACAATTCATCCCAAAGCTTTTCAACGCTCACGGGTTCGCACCTCCATCCACCTTTCGGTGAATTTCGCGCTGACCATGGATAGATCACTTGGTTTCGGGTCTATTATGACAAACTAAATCGCCCTATTTGGACTTGGTTTCCCTACGCCTGCCTCGCTATCTATAAAATAGCAAGTTAAGCTTGCTTGCCACAATAACTCGCCGGTTCATTAAACAAAAGGTACGCCGTCGAGCATTACTTCACCGAAGTGAAGTCATAGCTCTCCGACCGCTGTGTAGATCTATGATTTCAGGTTCTATTTCACTCCCCTTCCGGGGTTCTTTTCAACTTTCCCTCGCGGTACTTGTACACTATCGGTCCAAGATAAGTATTTAGCCTTAGAGTGAGGTCACCCCAACTTCTTACGGGGTTTCACGTGTCCCGTAATACTTGGGAAATTAATCCAGGAAGCCTTGACAATTTCATCTACGAGGTTTTCACTCTCTGTGACTCGCCTTTCCATGCAATTCGATTATTGTCAAAGTTTGTAACTTCCCGACGAAGCTGTATCTTCATCCGACTAATTCCCATAACTCCCTATCTACAACGCATACAGACTATCACGTAGATAAGGTTTAGGCTATTCCCTTTTCGCTCGCCACTACTCGGGGAATCTCTGTGATTTCTACTCCTGCGGATACTTAGATGTTTCAATTCTCCGCGTTCGCTTTCTTGCCCTATTGAATTCAGGTAAGAATTCTAGTATATAACTACTAGAAGGTTTTCCCATTCGGAAATCTCCGGATCAAAGCTAGTTTGCAGCTCCCCGAAGCGTATCGCCGCTTACCGCGTCCTTCATCGCCTATCTTGGCCAAGTCATCCTTCATAGACCCTTAGTAGCTTGACCACATAATTCAATTTTTAATTCTTATTTCTTGTTAGCTATTTCTGTTTCTAATTTCTAGCTAATTGTAGTTTTACCCTTATTTGTAGTTGTCAAAGAACAATAAAACGTAAAATTCAAAACTCAAAGCGCAAAGTTAACATTTTTAGTTTTGCGCTTTTCGCTTTACACTTTAAGTTATTTTGGTGGAGCAGATGAGATTCGAACTCACGACCCCCTGCTTGCAAAGCAGGTGCTCTCCCAACTGAGCTACTGCCCCCAAAACGCTTCGCTTAGTCTAAAAGTTTAAAGGTTAAAGGTTTTTACTTTTAACTTTCGACTTTTAGACTTTTAAACTATTGTTGGTGGGCCCAAGTGGACTCGAACCACTGACCCCAGTCTTATCAGGGCTGTGCTCTAACCAACTGAGCTATGGGCCCAAATTTAAGTGTAATAATTAACTTACTTGTAATGCCCTGATTCATTACACTTTACACAATAAATCAGAAGCCCTCTCGCTTTTGTTGATTATTTTTAGAGAGAGTTGCTCCTTCTTAAAATTTAATTAAATAGCCAAGCTCTTGGAATCGAGAAATTAATCTCGAAATGAATTTCCTTAATCGATAAAATATCCATTAAGGATCTTTCTAAATTTTATTGTCGTGAAAAAAATTAGAAAGGAGGTGATCCAGCCGCACGTTCCCGTACGGCTACCTTGTTACGACTTAGCGCCAGTCACTGGTTTTACCTTTGCTTCATTTACATGAAGCTTCAGATACCCCCAGCTTCCATCGCTTGACGGGCGGTGTGTACAAGGCCCGGGAACGTATTCACCCCGGCGTAGCTGATCCGGGGTTACTAGCGATTCCGGCTTCATGAAGTCGAATTGCAGACTTCAATCTGAACTGGGGTTGGTTTTTTGAGATTAGCTCCACCTTACGGTTTGGCAACTATTTGTACCAACCATTGTAACACGTGTGTAGCCCAGGACATAAGGGCCATACTGATTTGACGTCATCTCCACCTTCCTCCTGTTTATCACAGGCAGTTTCATTAGAGTGCTCAGCTTTCAACTTTCGCTGAAACTGTTAGCAACAAATGATGATGGTTGCGCTCGTTATAGGACTTAACCTAACATCTCACGACACGAGCTGACGACAACCATGTAGCACCTGTACAGGCTTACCTTGCGGCATCGTTCCCCTTTCGGTTCACTACTACCTGTATGTCAAGTCCTGGTGAGGTTCTTCGCGTAGCATCGAATTAAACCACATGTTCCACCGCTTGTGCGGGCCCCCGTCAATTCCTTTGAGTTTTAGCCTTGCGGCCGTAGTCCCCAGGTGGAGCACTTAACGAGTTATCTTACGGCGCTAAGGGTTACCCCCCAACACCTAGTGCTCATCGTTTACGGCTAGGACTACCAGGGTATCTAATCCTGTTTGCTCCCCTAGCTTTCGCAGCTCAGCGTCAGATCTAGACCAGAGATTCGCTTTCGCCACAGGTGTTCCTCCTGATATCTACACATTTCACTGTTACACCAGGAATTCCAATCTCCTCTTCTAGACTCAAGTCTTGTAGTTTCAAAGGCCGTTCCATCTTTGAGAGAGGGAATTTCACCTTTGACTTACAAAACCGCCTACCTGCCCTTTACACCCAATAAATCCGAGTAACGCTTGCCACCTCCGTATTACCGCGGCTGCTGGCACGGAGTTAGCCGTGGCTTCTTCTCTAGGTACCGTCAGTCCCTACGGGTATTAACCGTTAGGATTTTCTTCCCCATCGAAAGAGGTTTACAATCCGAAAACCTTCATCCCTCACGCGGCGTCGCATAGTCAGACTTGCGTCCATTGCTAAATATCCTCGACTGCAGCCTCCCGTAGGAGTCGGGGCAGTGTCTCAGTCCCCGTGTGGCTGATCGTCCTCTCAGACCAGCTACCCGTCAAAAGCCTTGGTAAGCCGTTACCTCACCAACTAGCTGATAGGACGCGAGCTCATCCTTAAACGATAGCTCTTGCGAGCCACCTTTATCCAATCCCACTTATGTGAGATGGGACACATCGGATATTACCTTTACTTTCGCGAAGCTATCTCCGATTTAAGGGTAGATTACTCACGTGTTCCTCACCCGTTTGCCGCTATCTTTTATTCTTGTTGGCATCCACCTTACGGCTTCAACCTCCTCAAACAAAGGATCGCTCGACTTGCATGCCTAATCCACGCCGCCAGCGTTCACTCTGAGCCAGGATCAAACTCTCCAAAAATTTATTAGAAAAGTTTGTATATGTCGGCTCTTGAACTTTTGTTACTTGTGTGACTTTGGCTTGGCTATTTAATATTAAAGAACAAACCTTCGACTTGTTTTACTCGCTTAGATTTACTCTAATCTTATCGAGACTTAGCGAAGGATAAATTTAGAAAATAAAAAAAGCATCTACGAGAATCTGATGCTTTTTAAAATGTTTCTCGCGACTAAATTTTTAAAACCCTAATTATCAACTTAATATTTTATCCACAATATAAGTGTACCCGAAATATAGTACATTATCGAGTTTTATATTATATGCAAAATCTGCTT
>JBFMBJ010000014.1:0-13433 GCA_040755235.1 Candidatus Omnitrophota bacterium | reverse complement strand
AAAGATGAAAAAGAAGAAGATACTGCCTTTTTCTTGATTCCTTTCCCCATTGCTATTAGTGATGGTTCTGGTAAGGCAGTTACAGATACCCATACTTTAACTTTAGGTGGAACTTGGTTAACTAATCCCAAGGCCAGTTTCGAAGAAAATACCTATATGTCAGATTTAGACGGACTTAAAGGCCCGCTTTTAGACAAGGCTCAGGCAAAGTTATATCTAGACTTAAAAATGACTTGGCAGGAATCTGTAAGAGGGTCTTATTCTGATCCGCTTAATTTTACTAATCAGATGTTGCCTGATAATACCGGTGTTTTCTTTGCTGGAAGAGTAGCAGAAAAAATGTATAGTGTTTCTTTTATGCCTAAAATAAGTTATGGCTTAAATGATGCTACACAAATAGATTTTTCTTGGCGTTATTGGTTTCCCTATCATAAAAATTACAATGAAGAAACAATTCTTTTTGGTGGTGGTAGACCAAGCTTAACAACAATGGCGCTCATTTCAGATGCCACCCGGAATTTTTCTGGTAAATATAAATATTATAGTCAATTCAATCCTGCTTTAAAAATAACCCGCAGATATAATCCTCAATTAGAGGTATATTTAGATCTTGATTATCTTCAATATAAAGATAGATTTGGAGGAAGTGCTAGCTTGTATGTTGGAGCAATCGCGCCAGCGGTTGCAGGAGGAGTATTTTTTCCTGCAGGAGGACAGTTTTATTTTCCTGATGTACCTTCGTCGGTATTAAGAGAAAGAGTAAAAAATACCAATCTTACTTTAGGTGGTACTTGGGTTTCTTTCCCTAAATTAAAAATTTATCATCTCTTGCCTGATATGGATGGTTTAAAAGGCCCACTCTTAGAAAAAGGACAAATTAGAGTAGATGCTTCTTTAACAAAAGGCGCAGGTTCTTATAAATATTCCTTTGAAGGAAACTCTCCGGCAAGCTATGTCTACAACTATCGCTTTCACAATTATACTTTAAATAGCGCGCTAAGTTATGGCTTAAAAAATAATTTCCAAATTGGTATAAATCTTTCTTATCGTTTTCCTTATCGCTACAGCTGGGATTTTGCTAACGAAGTGGGTCTTCCCTATAATAGTTTTCAACTTAAATTTAGAGATTACTGGAGTTCAGGCCTGCAAATAAAATATCGGCCATTAATCGATTTAGAAACACGCTTAAGCGCTACTTATACTCGCCAAGCACCCGTTGATTATATTACAGTTGTAAACAATACTGGCGTTACTGCTTTAAATTATACTTCCCTAGAACGCGAGCAAGATTCTTTAGATGTGCAGTTTGGGCTCTCCAAAATTTTCTAGTCTTAAAATTCCCACTTAGAAAATATTGTTTATTTTTTCTTTAAAATCATAACTTGATAAATTTTGCCACAGGGCTTGACTATTTTTGATGTTTTTTGTATAATATTTAATATTCTTATTAGATCCTCATACCCAGGAGATCTTAATGGATGTAAAATTAAAACGAAGCTTCGTTTTAGTTGGACACGCCCACTCCGGTAAAACCAGCCTTGCAGAAAGCATCCTCTTTTTAACCAACACAACCAGCCGCAAAGGTCAAGTGCTTGAAGGAAACACCATCAGCGATTGGAATCCCGACGAAATCGAAAGAAAAACTTCTATTAACGCAAGTCCGTTAATCTATACCTGGCAAAATCATCAAATTCAATTTTTAGATACACCCGGATACGCTGATTTTTACGCAGACGTGCTTAGTTCTATCCGAGCAGTAGATGCAGCAATAATTGTAGTTGATGCCTCATCTGGCATAGGGGCGGGCACAGAACGCGCCTGGGATTTATGTGAAGAATTAAATTTAGCGCGTATATTTTTTGTTAATAAGTTAGATAAAGAAAATACTGATTTCCAAAATATAGTTAGCGAGTTACAAGAGAATTTTAGTAACAAAATAACAATAGCTAGTTCCTTTAGTGACCAAAAATTTATAGAAACCATTGCCGAGACAGACGATGGGCTTTTAGAAAAATACCTAGATGGTCAAATTGTCACGGAAGCGGAATTAAAACAAAGTTTACGCAAAGCAGTAATTGAGGCAAAAATTTTTCCTGTTTTTAGAGGATCGGCCTTAAATGATCTGGGCGTAAAGGAATTAATCGAGGCAATTATTGATTTTTTTCCTTCGCCAGTTGATAAAAATGCTCTTATTGGTTTAGATCCCGCCACAAAACAGGAAAAGCAGATTCTTCCCAGTCAAGATTCTGGATTCTCTGCATTTATTTTTAAGACTATTGCCGATCCCTACGTCGGGCAACTTACGCTCATGCGTGTTTTTTCCGGAAAATTAAAGTCTAATGACGGATTTTTTAATGTAAGTAAAAAACTAAAAGAACGAATCGGACAACTTTATTTATTGCAAGGCAAAGAACAAAAGGCAATTAATGAGGCAACCTGCGGAGATATTGTAGCAGTTGCAAAATTGAAAGATTCAACAACCCTAGATTCTTTAGCTTCTGAAAATAATCAGATAGAATTTAAGAAATTTGATTTTCCCGAAGCATTAATCTCTGCCTCAGTTAAGCCAAAAACCCATCACGATGAAGAAAAAATTTCGACAGCCTTATCTAAATTAACGCTGGAAGATCCTACCTTTAAAGTTTCTCGCGATGCCCAAACCAAAGAATTAATTATCTCTGGATTAGGCGACTTACATTTAGAGGTGATGGTTGGCCGCATGAAGCGTAGATTTAATGTGGAGGTAGAATTAGGTACACCCAAAGTTCCTTATAAAGAAACTATTACAAAATTAGTTAAGGTGCAGGGAAAATATAAGCGTCAATCCGGAGGTCGTGGTCAGTACGGGGATGTTTGGCTGGAGATAGAGCCGTTAAAGAATTCGGATAAAGATTTTGAATTTTGCGAGAGAATTTTTGGTGGAGCAATTCCAAAAAACTATATTCCTTCAGTTGAAAAAGGCGTAAAACAAGTTTGTGCTGAAGGCGCATTAGCCGGATATCCCCTGACAAATATAAAGGTAACCCTTTACGACGGCTCCTATCATGACGTAGATTCTTCAGATATGGCTTTTCAGATTGCTGGAGCCATGGCGTTACGTAAGGGCGTTGTAGAAGCAGGAGCAGTACTCCTTGAGCCAATCATGGAGGTAGAAATAGTTATTCCCGGCGAGTATATGGGTCAAATTACCGGCGACCTGAATTCCCGTCGAGGTCATGTGGTAGGAATGGATTCCAAGGGTAAGTTAGAATTAGTTAAGGCAAAGGTACCTTTGTCAGAAATGTTTAAATACGCCAATGACCTGCGTTCTATTACCGGTGGACGCGGATCTTATTCCATGAAATATTCTTGTTATCATGAAGTACCGCATAAAATCGCAGCGTTTATTATTCAACAGGCCCAGGCCCACGTAAAACACGAATCCCAAGAATAATAAAATTTACAAATAAATAATCCATAATTTCTTGACTACAAGTAGAGTTTTCTTTATAATAATTAAATAATTTAATCCCTCAAAATTAAAACAATTCAAAAATGAATCCAGTTCTTCCTAAAGATAATAAGGAAGGGCTGGGTGAACCTCGCCTTTCCTATTTAAGGATGAAATTAGGCGGGTATTGGTACGATATTTATATTTAAGAGAGGAAGGGCGGGGTGAAAATAGCAAATTTCGGCATCAATGTTAAGTGCGGAAAATTAAATTTAGTTGATCCGCGCGTAGATAAATTAAAAGAGATATTTAAGGCTGTAAAGAAAACCTACCTACAGATTGAGTTAATCGAAGAATCCCGCGTTAATGATGCAGATCTTATTCTATGCCTCAAAGATAAAAAATTAGACTTAATCTTACAGGATTTAGATTTTGTAGATACTCGCCTAAGCCGCACGCAAGACGAAACAGAAAAAAAACTATTATCCCGCCTAAAAGAAAACCTGGAAAAAGAAGAGCCGATTTTTAAAATGCAATTTAACGACGAAGAGAAAAAAATAATTGCCGGCTACAGTATCTTAACTATCAAGCCAACTATTTTTATTGATCAAGTAGATGCGCTAGATTTCGATTTTTTAGATAAGATTTATCATGAGGCAGGGTTTATTTATTTTTTTACCGCCGGCGTCCAAGATAGCCGCAGTTGGTCAATTAAAAAAGGAACTACTGCTTGGGAGGCCGCGGGTGCGATCCACAGCGCGATTCAAAAAGGCTTTATTCGTGCAGAAATAATTCCTGTTAGTGAAATTATTAAAGCAGGGGATTTTAATAACGTAAGAAACAATATGCGCTTAGAACAAAAAGATTATATTGTCCAGGATGGAGATTGGATTACCTTTCGGACAAATGCATAAATTAATTAAACCCTAAATCCGAAATTCTAAACTCTAAACAATATCAAATTATCAAAATTCAAAAATAAAAGATTTTTGTTTCGAACATTGGAACATTTGGATTTATTTGGGATTTAGAACTTAGTGTTTAGAATTTTAACAATGTGAGAAGGAGTAGAGATGTTAAAAATAAAAAGAGCTTTAGTGAGTGTTTCAGATAAAACCGGGATTACGGATTTTTGTTTAGGTCTACATAATTTGGGTATAGAAATTATCTCAACCGGAGGAACCGCTAAATTATTAAAGGAAGCAAAAATTCCGGCAATTGAGATTTCCGATTATACTGGTTTTCCCGAGATGCTCGACGGACGTGTTAAGACCCTACATCCCAAAATACACGGGGGACTACTTGCTTTAAGAAATAATCCAGAACATATGCAAACTTTAAAAGAACATAATATTGGTTTAATTGATATGGTGGTAGTAAATCTTTATCCATTTAGTAAGGTAATTCAGAAAGAAAATGTTTCTTTGGAAGAAACAATTGAAAATATCGATATCGGCGGGCCATCGATGTTGCGTTCGGCTGCCAAAAATTATAAGTCTGTTGCGGTAATTTGCAATCCAGATAGATATCAGGGTATTTTAGAGGAATTAAAAAATAATAATTTAAGTCTGCCTGAAGAACTTTTGACTCAATTAGGAGTGGAGGTTTTTAAAGTAACTAGCCAGTATGATCAAATGATTCATCAATATCTCTACAGGCGTATTTTTGAGAGTCAAACAAATAAACAAAATTTAGCCGATACAATAGATTTTAGTTTTACTAAAATCCAGAATTTACGTTATGGCGAGAATCCCCATCAACAAGCTGCATTTTATCGGGATAGTAAAGCCATAAAAGGAATATATCAGGCAAAGCAACTTTGGGGAAAAGAATTATCTTTTAATAATATCCTTGATTTAAATGCTGTTTGTGATCTAGTGAGAGAATTTCAGTTACCCAGTGCTGTAATTGTTAAACATAATAATCCCTGTGGGGTGGGGCAATCAGCGACGCTAGAACTGGCTTTTAAAGCGGCCTGGCGCTGTGATTCTTTGTCGGCCTTTGGCGGTATTGTTGGTTTTAACCAAAAAGTAGAAGTAAAACTCGCCAAACTTATTGCTGCATCTGGATTCTTAGAATGTATTATTGCGCCTAGCTTTGAACACGGAGCACTTGCGATTTTAAAAGAAAAAAAGAATCTACGTCTTTTAGAGTGGCCAAACTTAATGGAAAAGCAAGTCGAATTTGATTTTAAAAAGGTATCTGGTGGCCTGCTTTTGCAAGATAAAGATTTAAAAGAAATAAATCAAAAAGAATTAACAGTTGTCACCAAGAAAAAGCCTACAAAATCTCAAATTGAGAGTCTTTTATTTGGTTTTAAGGTAGCAAAACATGTAAAGTCTAACGCTATTGTTTTAACCAGAGGTACAAAAACTGTTGGCATTGGTGCAGGGCAAATGTCGCGCGTAGATTCAGTTACCATTGCTACTATTAAAGCCGGAAAATCGATTAGGGGTTCTTGTCTTGCTTCAGATGCTTTTTTCCCCAAAGAAGATGCCGTAATAAAAGCCGCAAAATCTGGGGTCCAGGCTATCATTCAACCCGGTGGTTCCATTTCGGATACAGAAATTATTAAGGCCTGCGATAAATATGGTCTAGCGATGGTTTTTACTGGGGCCCGGCATTTTAAACATTAACGAAGACATAATTTAGTGCAGTTTTGAGAAAAACAAACTAAATTATATGCTCATTTATGACCTACCCAGAAACAATTAAATATTTAGAATCTTTTATTAATTACGAAAAAATACCAACCTGGTCTTATAAGGAATCTTTAAAATTAGAACGTATTAAAGATTTTTTATCTGGTATTAACAATCCCCAAAAATATTTACGCTGTATTCATGTTGCAGGTTCTAAGGGTAAAGGCTCAACTTGTGCCTTTATTGCTTATATTTTAAAAGAACACGGATTTAGAGTTGGGTTGTATACCTCTCCGCATTTATCTGATTTTCGAGAGAGGATTAGAATATTGAACTCCCAACTAAAAACTCCAGACTCCAAACTAGAGTTCGAGGGGATGATTTCTAAGAAAGAATTATCAAATCTCGTTACAAAATTAAAACCAATAATAGAAAAATATAATAAACACTCTATTTATGGCCCACTTTCTTTTTTTGAAGTCTACACCAGCTTAGCATTTATGTATTTTAAAGAAAAAAAAGTAGATTTTACAGTTTTAGAAACAGGCTTGGGTGGTAGATTAGATGCAACTAATGTAGTTAATCCTTTAGTTTGCGCAATCACACCGCTTAGTTATGAACATACTCAAAAATTAGGTAAAACTTTGCGAGAAATTGCAATTGAGAAAGCAGGAATTATAAAAGCGCAAAACCTAAAGCGAAAAACGCAAAATTTAATTGTAATAACAGCCCCGCAAGAAAAAGAAGCTATGCAAGTAATTCGTAATCGATGTAAAGAAATGGATGCAGAATTGCATGAGATTAAAAAATATAAAAACTTAAGCATAAATTTATTAGGCAATCATCAGATAATAAATGCAAGTGTAGCAATGCTAGCAGTGGAGGCGCTAAGGAAATATGGTTTTAAAATAAAAAAAGAAGCGATAAAGAATGGGTTAATTAAAACTATTTGGCCTGGGAGATGTGAGGTTATTTCAAAAAAGCCTTGGGTTATTTTAGACGGAGCGCAAAATGTTGCTTCGGCTAGAGTTTTAAAAAAAACTATTAAAGATAATTTTTCATATGAAAGATTAATTCTAATAATAGGGGTTTCCAAAGATAAAGATATAAAAGGAATTTGCAATGAATTAGATGATTTAGCTGATATAATAATTATAACGCAAGCAAATAACCCGCGGGCAACAGAATCAAAGGAAATCGCAAAATATTTTAAAAATAAACCAATATTTACAACTCGCAATGTAAGGGAAGCGAGAACGAAGATGATGAGTTTAGTTACTAAACCAGACTTAGTTTTGGTTACTGGTTCATTATTTGTGGTGGGGGAATTTAGAGAAATATATACAGACGAACACAGATTTTAAAAACAGATTATACAGATAAAATATGAATGATACAATTGTTGCAATCGCTACCTCTTCGGGGCAGGCGGGAATTGGAATTATACGTATCAGCGGTAAAAATGCATTAACTATTGCTGATAAGATTTTCCTTTCCAAAAATAAGAAAGTAGTTTCAACTTTTAAAACCTATACCACCCATTACGGCTGGATTGTGAAAAACCATGATTCGTCGTTCGTTGTTAGTAATTCAAAAAAAATAAATAATACGAACCACGATTCACGAATCACGAATCACGAGATTATTGACGAAGTAATTTTAACTGTAATGCGCTCTCCCAGAAGCTATACCAAGGAAGATATAGTAGAAATTAATTGTCACGGAGGTATAGTTAGTCAGCGGGCAATTTTAGATTTGGTTTTAGAAAATGGCGCACGACTCGCTGAGCCAGGAGAATTTACGAAAAGAGCATTCTTAAATGGCAGAATTGATTTAGCGCAGGCAGAAGCAGTCTTAGATGTAATTAGGGCAAAAACCGACAATGCTTTAAAGGTAAGCCTAGAGCAATTAAAAGGCGCCTTATCAAAACAAATAAATAATCTTGGCAAAGAGCTCCTTAATATCTTAAGTATTTTGGAGGCAAGCATTGATTTTCCTGATGAAGAAATAGATGTACTAAGTTTAAAAATAATTTCCGGAAGATTAAACAAAATAAATAAAGAATTAATTAATATTTTGGACGAAGCTAAAACTGGACGCATCTTTCGAGAAGGAATAAATGTGGTTATTTGTGGTAAACCCAATGTTGGCAAGTCATCGTTATTAAATGCACTTTTAAAAAGAGAGCGTTCTATTGTCACACCCATTGCCGGTACCACGCGCGATACCATTGAAGAAATTATTGATATAAAAGGAATTCCCCTAAAAATTGTAGATACAGCAGGGATTTTAGAACCGCGCGATTTAATTGAAAGAAAGGCAGTAACACGTTCAAAAAAATATATAACCCAAGCAGATTTAATAATTTTAATGTTTGATGCAAGTACTAAACTCTCCAAAGAGGATAAAATATTAATTAAAAAATTGAAGAAAAAACAAGTGATTGCGATAATAAACAAAATTGATTTAAAGGAATTAATAGAAAAGGATAAAATCACTAAATTATTTAAAAATGTTGTAAGCATCTCTGCTAAAAAAATAAAAAATATAAATTTGTTAGAAGATGCAATTTGCGATTTAGTTTATAAAGGAAAAGTAATTAATTATGCATCAAATTTGGTAACCAACACAAGACACATAGAACTACTTAAAAAAGTGCAAAAATTTATTGCCACTTCTCTTAATTCGATGGATAATAAATTGTCCATAGAGTTTATCGCCCAAGATATTAAAGAGGCACTTTTATCTATTGATGAATTATTGGGTAAAAAATTTAGCCAAGATTTGTTAGATAAGATATTTTCAGAATTCTGTATTGGGAAATGAATAGGAGCAAACAGAAAACAGAGCACAGAGAGCAGAGAAATATTTTTTCTGTAATCTGTACTCGGTAATCTGATTTCTCCCAAGTAAAAACGAGGGGAATATGGATAAGAAAAAAATTGAGCGCTCAATAAGGGATATTCTGGAGGCAATTGGAGAAAATCCAAAACGTAAAGATTTACAAGAGACACCGCGCAGAGTTGCCGAGATGTACGAAGAAATTTTTTGTGGAATCAATCAAGATCCTAAAAAAGAATTGGAAGTAATTTTAGATCAAAAACACGACGAAATAGTTTTATTAAAAAATATTCCTCTGCAATCTTTCTGCGAACACCATCTTATGCCATTCACCGGGAAGGCGCACATTGCTTATATTCCCAAAGAAGGAAGGGTTATGGGTTTAAGTAAATTAGTAAGAGTAGTAGATGTGTTATCTAAAAGACTTCAAGTTCAAGAGCGACTCACTACGCAAGTAGCAGATATTGTTATGTCAAAACTTAAACCCCGGGGTTGTATGGTAATAATCGAAGCAGAACACATGTGCATGTCATTTAGAGGAGTAAAAAAACCCGGTACGCTTACCGTAACTTCAGCCGTACGGGGAATTTTTCAAAAAAATGAAAAAACCCGCGCCGAAACCCTATCTTTAATTAAACAATAATCTTAATAAGAAATTATTTTTTGACCAAGGTATAAATAAATTTGGCAATTTCTTCGTCTCAGGGATGATTTTTTAACGCAAAAGATCTTTCGTGGTTTCGGCAGCTGCAGAACTCGCTCGTCGGCTAATCGCCAGGACGAGCTCAAACAGCTTCTCTGTCCCGACAAAATTGTCGGGATACCCTCAACTACTAAAAGCTCTTTTGCTAAAATCATCATTCGCTCAAAAACCGCCAGATTTATTTATAAAAGCATACCTTATAGGTGGACTAAAGGTAATAAATTTTACCAAGTTTTTATTAATACCAATTAAACAATAAAAAACAAGTTTTAAGTAATTCATCTGTGTAATCAACGAATTTTTAAATATAGTCCATTTGTAACTACAGATTGGACAATAAATTATATAATTATTTGTAAATAATAGAGTTATAATATTTTGAAATTATAAATTAAAGTGATTGAATATATAGATTTCAGAGATCGTTTTATCTAATTACTGAACTTTTTTAAAAATCTGTGCAATCTGTGTTTTTTTTGGAAGCGCTTTCTCAAAACCCCTAAAATTGCCTTGAAAGTCCCTTTCTTATAACATATATTATATAATACGACTGATAAACCAAAACAATAAAATAAAATTAAAAATATGTTCAAAAAAGATTTTTTTATTACTAGATTTTTTATACTTTTATTAAGTTTTTTATTAGTTTTTGAACAGTCTGGTTTTGCTCAAGTTGCTCAAGAATTAAATATTGCTGGATACCTCACTCAACTCCACACTTCTATCCAAGATAAATTCCGCCCCATACATTTACGCTATCTATCCTATGACAATCAAAATAATAATTTTAGACTTTTATTAGATAAAGGGGATTATTTTAAAATCCGAAATGCGAAATCCGAAATCCTAAACAAATCTAAAACCCAAAATCTAAAACCCAAAACAGAAGAATTATTTTTAGAAGAAGAAACCAAAACACTTCTGGAGTACTTCTTCATCGGTATATCTCTATCCAATGACACCTTCTGGGTTAATCTACGCCCTGACTCACCTAATGAAATCATCAACGACCAACTCGCTCAAACCCAGGTAGGTAAAATACTCCTGGAAGCTGACCTAGAACTAAAGAAAGACACCTCCAAACTCATCGACCCCAGCACTCCTCTAGGTAAGCTCTACTGGGATAAGCTCTATCAAAAAGCAGAACAAATCTATGGCACCCAAACTGTAACTATTCCCACTCTTGTTCGTCCTTGGATTGTCCCCGATGAAATCATTATCCGTGAGTCTGCAGACAATGCCTATATCTATAAAGCAACCTTAAAGGTAATGTTAGAACAAGATTATTTAAAGAGTACAGATAATAGAGCACAAAGCACAGATTACTCCTTCAAAGACCCAAGACAAAGACAACTTAATGAATATGCCTCTCAATTACTCAAAGAACTGATTATCCCTAAACTCACTAAAGATATCAACTCCTCTAAGAAATACGCTCCTTTAAGACAGGTCTATTATTCTCTAATACTTGCTCAATGGTTCAAACAACGCTTCTCAAATAAAGATGGAATCTACTCTAGACTCATCAATAGAGAAGATCTTACTAACCTTACCTTAAATCAACCTTTAGATACCAACACCTACTTTAAAGCCTATCAGAAATCCTTTAAAGAAGGTGAATACAACCTACAGACCTCAATCTATACCTCACAAGGACAAGTTATTAGAAGTTATATTAGTGGAGGTATGAACCTTACAATAGCCATTCCTCAGCCCGGCCAAACCATAGGAAATGTTACTTCTATTGCTTCGACTAGAGCTATTACATCAAGAAAAAATGTCGTAGAGGCAGAGGTGAAGGGCGAAAGAGTAGAAGCATTAAAAGTTGTAATCGTTGGAGAGGAATTAGAACAAGCCTATGATTTAGACGAAGCCACAAGGAGGTTAGAAGCTGCTGGATTAAGACGTGTTGATGTGGACGATATCATTACTGAACTTTCTAGTAACAAAGCAGAAATAAACTTAGGAGAAGCGGTGGCAGCTTTTGTGGAAGTAGCTTCTAGCTTAAAGAGAATAGGTATGCCCGATGATTTAAACGGAAGCATTTTGATTAGCTTTGCAAAAAGTAATAGTCCACAAAAAGAAGCAGGGCGATTTTTATCTGCAAACGCTGATAGAGCATTTGTAGAATTAGCTACACTAATTCGCGCGACAGGATTAAGTCCGGAATTAGGCGGTAGAATTTTTGCTAATTTAGCTAGGGTCAGTCAGCCGCAAGAAACAGCACAAGCATTTGTAGAATTAACTAGAAAGTTACGTCAAGAAAATGTTTGGCCGCTTTTATTATACCGCATTTTACTTTATTTTTCAGAGAGTGCTAGTCCCTTGGCAGAAGTAAGAGAAGTTCTTAGCGAAGCGAATTTTAGCAGGTTTATGGATTTTATAAAAACTTTTGTGATGATAAGAATAGATAAAGATGATAGCGAGAGTTTAGAATTAGATGATTTTTCTAACCTTAGTGGCTGGCAAAGATTAAAAGTAGCTAATTTAGCAGATATTAATTGTAGAGAAGAAGAGGCGGCTTTAAGATCTTTAGCTAAAGATTTATTACAAAGTAAAGATTTTATCGTCAGGGCACTAAAAGATATCTACGATGTAGATTTAGAAGCCCAAGAGCTAGAAGTTAATGTTGTAAAAATAAATAAGTCAGGTAGATATAAAGATTTTACGATAGTTAAAGTAAGAGCTCAAGGCAAAGAATATGTTTTAGGATTACTTATTGGCGTTTTTAGTGCTAATGAAGTAGCACAAAAAAAGTATTTACAAAAAGCAGGCATTAGCCCAAAAACAGGTGTTTTTGTTAGGGCTTCTCAAGTTAGAGCAACTCAAGCTGGTGCGACACTAACAAAGAAGAAAGGAATTTTAGTAGTAGAGATTGTAGAAGGCAAGATCTTACAAGATTTACTAGAAGAAAGTAAGAGTAATTTTGATTTTGTATTTGAAAAATTAATAGAGTTATTTGTAGAGCTAATAAAACAAAAACTTTCAATAATAGATTTACATTTAGGTAACATTGCTGTTGATAGTAAAACTCAAAGGCCAGTAGTTATTGACTGTTTGTCTCCTCAAACAGAATATTGGGGAATGTCTCCATTGGTTGTGAGTATAGGTTATCTAATTATTAATTTGACTAAATTTGATGCGTTAGAAGAAGTAGATATAAATGATCAGAAAATAGCGGATAGTTTAGTTAGAAAATTATTTGAAAGAATAGAAAATGTTTTTAGAGATAATCCAAAAGCGTATCAAGATTTTTTAGCAAGAGAAAGAAAAATCTTCAGTGAATACTATCAAAGTTTCATTCGTTTAGGCGAAGGAAATCCGCGAGAAAGAAATTTAAAACAATATTTCTTTGAGAGTACTCTAGAGAATTTAAGAGAGCGTAGCCCGGGGTTAGAGGTAAAAGAGGAGCTAGTGGCGGCGAAAATAAATGCAGCAAAAATTGCTGATTTAGTTACTTTTGGTCGGCGAGCAACACCTATTCCCGAAGACCAATTAGTGACTTTACTAGATAGAAGGATTGTTGGAACACAAGATATTGTTGTAACTCGTCCGAGGACTGAAAAAGACGTTGCTTTTGCGACTATAACAGGTGTTCGAGAAGCTCGTGGAGTGGCGGTAATACCCAAACTCCTCTCTGGTCGTATTCATGGTTTATATGTTAGAGAAGCAAATGGCTCAAGGATTATTTATGTAAACCGAGAGGAAATTGATGCTCACCTACAAGATTTTGCAGTTTATTTTAATAATCAAACTCCAACCAGAGAACAAGTCTTAAAGTTCCTTGACGGCCATGAAACCTTCCATGCCCTTGTTG
>JBFMBJ010000013.1:0-14391 GCA_040755235.1 Candidatus Omnitrophota bacterium | reverse complement strand
CAATAAGTGTTACCGAGTTAGAATTAATCATTAATATTTTTATTGTTTCAGATATTTTTGAAAATGGAAACAATGCTTTTAAAATGCGTGTTTTTCGCGCTAAAGACACAGAAGATCTTTATCAGACTTTTGAATTTTTAAACGCTACATTTAGAGAAGGTAGAATTTCTGATTCCAGGCTAGTTGATGTATTAAAACAAATTTGGAGTTATGAATCAGAAAGTTGTTCCACGTCCGGCATTCTTAATGCTGCAACAGAAGCTAGAACCCAAACCTATCCAGCATGTGATCGCGCCAAACCTCGCCAAGGATTTAATGAGCAAGATGTGGTTGCTGCAGCAAAAAGGATTATTAAAAATGGTTTTAGCGGATGGAGAGTAGTTGATCTTAATGAGTCATGGCTCAAAGAAGTAAGAAGCTATTATGAAGCTACCAACGATACAGCTAGGTTACAAAAACTAAAAGAACTCATCAGACAAGACTGCTTAAGAGCAGGCCCATCAGAAACCTTTTATGGCGCTAACCTTAATAACTACGTACTTATTGCCACTAACAACAATCCCAACCCAGCCGCAACCTTAGTCCATGAATTAAATGATGGAACCCATCAAGAAAACACAGCAGCCGAATCTATCTTTTTACAAAATCGCCAACCTGATTTATCCCATGTCTATGTAGTTGTCATGGCAGGTGGTGCAAGTTCCAGATTCTTTCCAATAAATAAAATCTTTGCTGATCCAACAGGCAGAGGCCGAACCATGATTCAACAAGCCTTTGACAGAGCTACTTTGGTTACGCCCGAAGGTAGCGTTTACCCAAACTTTATTTCTGCGGAAAGATTCTTTGTGGTTACAGGCGCTGATGCCAAACCTACAATTCAAGCTCAACTCGGACTTCCTGATTCAAATGTCTTAGCTGAACCCGGCAGAAGAAATACTCTTCCCGCAATTCTTTGGACAATCGCTCATATTAGAAGACTTGATCCAGAAGCAACCGTTGTTATTCTTACCGCAGACCATGTTATTGGTGACTTAGCAGTATTTCGTCAAACCGTTGCCCAGGCAATTAATGTTAGCCAAACAAAACCCGCTATTGTAACCATTGGTATCAATCCTTCAGCTGATGCATTAGAATGGACTGCCTTTGGTGCAATCAATGCTAAATCCGGTGCCACTCTCTATGGAGACGACATCCACGAAGTAGCTCGTTTTGAAGAAAAACCCAAAGTTGACCGTGCACAACAAATGATTCTAGAGCGTACCTGGAGTTGGAATGCTGGGATGTTTGTTTTCAATATCTCAACTATGGAACAAGCACTGGCAGATTATCAACCTCAAATATCAGCCACTTATCAAGCTATGGTACTTGCTTTAGCAGGGAGTAATCTTCCTGAAGCAGCCAGTCAATTCAATACTTTACCAGGTAAAATCCCTCATCCATTAGAACAAGGTAAACAAGCAGATGATTCCATTGACTACGCAGTCATGGTTCCTTTAACTACTAATCCTATCTCTACATCACCTGTAGAGGCCTATGTTATTGCAGGACGTTTCCCATGGGTTGATATTGGTAGTTGGGATGCTTTAAGAAAAGTGGTAGCACCAGACCAAAGTGGTAATGTTAGAGTTGGTAGAACACAAGTAAATAACGTAAGTAATTCTATTTTAGTAGCTCAAGCTGACCGAGAAATCCAAGTTACCGGCTTAAAAGATATTGTAGTAGTTCATGCAGATAGCGGAACTGTGATGGTTTGCCCAGTTGCAAAAGCACAAGATGTGAAAAAATTAAAAGAAGAATTAGACAAAGATCCTTCCAGAGAGATAGTTTTGGTTGATTGTAAAAATACCCGCGTGATTGCAAGGGATGGTAAAGTTACCGCAATTGGTTTAGAAAATATTAGTATTGTTAGAAGAGGAAATTTAGTCAAAGTTAGAGCACTTAAGCCTCTTAAATTTGGAACTTCTGGTTTAAGAGATTTTATTATTTATATCAGCGATATGGAAAGCTATATTAACACCCGTGGTTTTGTGGAATATATAATTAGAATCGGCGATATCCAAAGGGGAGATCTTATTTCCATCGCCGGTGATTTAAGGCCGAGCACCAGAAGAATTTTACGCGCTGTGGCCAAAGCAATTATTGATTCTGGGTGTAAGGTTGATTATTGTGGGCGTATACCAAGTCCTGCAGTGGCTTATTGGGCGATGCAAAATGGGCGCGCTAGTATTATGGTTACAGGTTCACATATTCCAGTTGATCAAAATGGTATTAAATATAATAAAAGAGTAGGAGAGGTTTTAAAATGTGATGAAAAAGGAATGCTTGAAGAAGTAGCAAAAGTCCGGCTAGAAGAATACGCAAGACTTGACAGCGAAACTCTTTTTGATGACGATGCAAATTTTAAAGAAGAATTAGACGATACTATTTTAGCTGGAACTAATACGCAAGCAGAAAGATTTTATGTTGAGCGTTATGTAAGAGTGTTTGCGGCGAGCCAACCATTAAGAGGTAAAACTGTTGTAGTCTATCAACACTCTGCAGTAGGCAGAGATATTTTAGTTGAAGTTTTACAGGCCTTGGGTGCAAATGTTATACCAGTAGAAAGAAAAGATACCGAAAGAGGAGAATTCGTTGCCATTGATACAGAAGATGTAAAAGACGAAGATAAAGAATTTTTCCAAGAGCTTCGTCGTAAATACCCGCATGCTTTTGCTATTGTCTCCACGGATGGAGATTCAGACCGGCCGTTTGTAATAGATGAAAACGGAATTTTCCATAGGGGAGATGTTTTAGGGGTAGTGGTGGCTAAATTTTTAGGCGCAGATTCTGCGAGTGTTCCGATTAGCGCAAGCCCTGCAGTAGAAGAAGAATTAAATAGATGCGGTATTGCTTTGACACAAACCCAAATCGGCTCACCCTATGTTATTGTAGGGATGATGCAAGCCCAGGCACAAGCTTATCAAAGAGTAGTGAGCTGGGAAGTTAACGGAGGTTTCTTAACCCAGACAACCTTTATTATTAATGACCAAGAATTATTACCGGTGCCAACGCGAGATGCTTTATTGCCGATACTTGCCCCACTTTTAAGTGCTGTAGCACAAAATACTTCAGTCTCTAACTTATTTATTGAACTTGAGCGTTGGAGTACTGACGCAGGTTTAATTGATCGCTTCCCCACGCAAACCGCAAAAGATATTATTAGAAATTATTCACCACCAGATTCTAATATTGCCTGGGTAATTTTTAAAGAAGATAGAGTTGGTGTGATTTATAAAGATGGCGCAGCAAGAGATTCTGTTTTAACTGACCCATTCTCGCAAGAAATGCTTGCTAAAAAACAATCTTTAGAAAATTATTTTAGCGCCGCAAGTCATGGTTTTAGCACAATTGTAAGAATTTGTTTTATTGATGGAGTAAAGATTTATTTTTCAAATAATGATATTGTGCATATGCGGCCATCAGGGAATTCTCCGCAATTTAGATGCTATTCCGCAAGCAAAACCTCTATGCAAAGAGCAGTTGAAATTAAAGAACTTGTCTTAAGAGAAGACGACGGTATTTATCGGCAGATGGAAAGAAATTTACAACAAAACGATCCCGCCTCTCCCCGACCAGGCCACAGTGAAGCAGAAGTAGTTGCCAGATTCCAAGAATCCCAATCTCAAAACTTCCCCGGCTTTAGTCCTGTTAGCGGTAACGAGCCTTGGATACAAAAGGTAAGGAATTATTACCAGCGCATTGGTGATGAAGCACGTCTTGCAAAATTAGAAGATTTGATTAGAAGAGGACTACTTAGAGCAGGTCCAGATGAAAAACTCATCTTCTTTGGTGCCAATGATGGTAGTGTCTACCTTATCGCTACTAACAACAATCCAAACCTAGCTGCAACACTAATCCATGAATTAAATGGTGGAACTCATCAAGAAAATTTATCAACGGAATTACAATTTGTACAATTCTTAAGAGAACTTAAGGGAGGCATAATAAAAAAAGTAGTAGACTTAATAAAAAAAGTATATGATGCAGCGGATGAGTATCAATTAGAAAATTACCCACGTATGCAAGAAACAATACAAGAAGCTCTTGAAGGTATAGCATACAAGGCGCGGGTACTTGATTTAGCTACAGGACCAGGCATTGCTGCATATCTAGCTTTAGAATGTGGAGCAACAGAAGTGGTTGGAGTGGATATATCAGAAAATATGCTTAAAAAAGCAAAGGCGAGATTATCTAAGTGTGAAAGACAAGACCGTAACATAAGACTGATTAAAACAGATATTTTAGAATTGGACAAACATCTTGTTAGTGCAGATGGAGTTTTAGAACAGTTTGATGTAGTAATTCTTGCTAATGTTCTTTGTCATTATAACGTGGTCCAGCAAGAGACGATTTTACAATCAGTTGTTAAATTTATTAAGCATGGTGGATGCTTAGTTTTGGTGAGTCGCGAAAGCGATATTAAAAGAAAGCTGGGTTACGATGAAAGAAGAATCAAATTTTTAGTAAATTCTAAAGGCGAGGCATTATCGATAGCAGGATACAAAGACCTTTTAAAAAATAATCTCAGGTTAAAGGTAGTAAGCAGCATTAAAAATTTAGTATGGGATTCTGATATAGGCTTAGAACTAGGAGACTTAGAGAGAAAGGCAGATGCTGTTTTTGCTATTGTAGCCAGAAATCAGGATTCTGAAAAAGATGATCAAGCAACCCTTAATTTAGTTGATGGTTGTTACGAAGAAACAACTGGTTACAGCGAAGTTAGAGAAGAAGTTGTTGCTGAAGCAAGGAGGCCAAGAACAAGAGCCGACGAGACTTTACAATCAATCATTATTCCATTTTTTGTTTCCTTACTTGGAGTTATCGCTGTCTTCTTTACCTTTACCTCGGATATTTGTGTGCAGGGAGTGAATAATTTTGGAAATAGTATAAATAATTACGGAATTTTAGGTTGGTTGTTAATGGGGCTGGTTATTATTTTGGGCATCAGTAAAACTTTATCACGGCAGGCGTTATCTACGTCTATATCTACCTTCCGTGCATCGTTAGAAAGAGTCCTAAAAACGGCTTTATCATACCTTTCGTGCTCCGTTGCAAAGACCATATGCAAATACAATCTTCTACCTTCCGTGGCTGGTGGAGAAGACTTGCTTCTTTGCAACGGGGCGCGGTCTGCGGAGAATGTTTTTCGCTTTCTAACGGGGCGTAGCTGGTGGAGACAAGGGCTTACACCTGCCGTTTTTGGTTTAATAGCTTTCTTGGTGCCAAAAACTGCCTATGCTACTACAGGAGAAATACTAATTCTTGGGTTATCTTTGGTAGAAATTATCTCTAGTTTAGCCTTGGCCGCATTGATTATTTTTGCGGCAATAGTATTAAAGAATATGAATAATTATAATGTTGGTAAAACTATACGAAATATTAGGGCCTTTTATATTGTTAAAAAAGATAGAAGTCTAAAACGAGTAACTGCTATTCAGAATAGGATCTGTGCAAGTTTACAGAGGTTAGAAAAGGAAGGAATAGCTTTCTTTATCGAAAAATCTTTTGACGAACTAACGCCGGATAGTATAATTAGAGTTTGGTATAAAGATCGAGAGGGTAAAATTATACCGCGAGATCATGTTTTTATTTTTGTCAAAAAGGAAATGCTTTCTAACACAGATTTACCAGGGAGCTTAAGGCAAAGATATTTTTATCGTACACTTTCAAATAGAGTCCCAAGCGAATTTAGCGGTAATGAAGTAAGAGAAAGTATTTATAAAGTAGAGGAGTTAGTGTTAGTGGAGAGTCTTTTACAAAGAGTTTTAGAAGTAGCCAGAAGAGTAGGAGTTGGTGTAACAGATCCGCTTACTATGCAAGAAGGAATACAGATTTTAAGAGATAATCATTATACGTCAGATATTTGTCAAAGATTATCAGAAATTATCCGTAGGCGCTCGGATATAGACAATACAATTAAATTGAGCGCCTTAAGAATGTTACAAATTCGTAGTTTAACAACAAGGCCTCTTCCTATTAGGGGGGCTTTAGTTAGATATGCCTGGGGCGGTTTTGGAAACGCTGAACTTTTAGGAATGGAATTAGAGCCAATTGCAGAAAACTGGTTAGGTTTTACCGAGACAACACCTCCAGGTAAAGAACAACCTTCAGTTATTGCAGGAACAGAGCTAAGTGTCGGAAATTTAGCTTTGCCAGAATTAAACTTACGCAAATTTTTAGAATTTGAACCACAAGTCTTAGGTAGGCACGCTCCCAAAAAACCATTCTTTGTGAAATTCCTTTCTACCAGATTTCCAGCATTTGTGCATTTAGGATTTAAAACAACGGTTGACCCAAAAGAATATTGTGGTTTATTGTGTAGAGAGGTCGAGCTGATTAGGCAATTATTTGCTGGTTTAAGAGACAATTTAACCGAAGATGGATTTAAAACTTACGAAAAAGCTTATGCAGATTGGGCAACTCAGCAGGCATTGGTAGATTGGCAAGATAGCCAAATCGTAGATTTAAGCGCTTACTTAAAACCAGAAGTTGATGGGATTGATTTATTAAGGCAAATCCGCGATAATCGCGCAAAAATTGTTGCACCACTTCATAAAATTGATTTAAGAGAAAATTTAGGTAAGGCGCTTTATGTCTGGGGTGGATCAATTCATGCAATTTTTGGCCTTTCGCATCAATTCCACACTGCTACAGGCTCTGAGGCGAAAAATGAATGTTGGATTCCCATTAAAGTAATAGGTAGAGATGGACAAGAACATATTTTGATTGTTGAACCTCAACAAACTTCTAACAGAACTTACTCGCCAGCAGATTTTTATACACCGATTATTTGGAAAGATGGAAAACCAGCCTTACGTAAACCCAAAATGGCAGAGGATATTGTTGCTGCAGAGGCGTTGATGGATTTTAGAGCTTGGCCGCTAAGTTATTATTTAAAAGACTCGCAACCGCTATCAGGGAATGAAAGACAATTAGTGACTGATCCCTGGCCGTATTTTAGCGTCACTGAAGTTAGATTAGCTAATGGCGAAAGTATTGGTTTTGTGATTAAAAATGGTGACTATAGCGAAGGAGTAGTTAGTAAAGGCACAGTAATTATTATTTCCAGAGACGGAAGGCAAGTAAAAATTAGTCAGGGCCAAGGTTATTTTATTCCCGCAGGCATAGATTACTATACCGTCAAACAACCCAAGGTTGATCACCAAGAATCTCATTTCTTTAAGTTTATACCGCCTTCAGCTTTATCTATTTTATTAGGGATAACTACCTTCTTTGGTTTTACCTCAAATCTTTTTGCGCAGGGTACCGATAATGTCTTATTAACTAGCCATTCTAATTTAATTATCGCCCTTATTACTGTTATATTCTTAGGACTACTTACTTATATTGTAAGAAACTTAAGAATAAAACAAAAAAATAATTTATTAAAAAACAAATTGGGTAATGTTTATCAGTCTCCGACAGATATTAGTCTGTATGAAAGATTAGAAATATTTACTGCATTAGTAAACAGATTAATTGAATTATTCGCAAAAGAAAGAAAGTCGGAAAAAGCGATTATGAAATTCTTAAGAGAAGCAAAAGATTTTGCACTAAGAGGAGATTTTGATGTAGAGAAATCCCAAGCTATACAAATTATCGTTACTCAGGCATTAAACATAATTTTCTGGATTAAGCAGGGTGTACCCGGCGCAGAAAAAATGCGCGTAACCAGTAGAAAAAAAAATATGTTTGTAAATCAAAAATACGGCGGCGCAACAAGCTACTTAGATAAAAATACTTTTGGCATTGAAGGAGCACCTCAAGAAGGCAGGCCCGGATTTTTCTGGAGAGGATTTGAGGGGATTAAAAAATTAGGTAAAATAAACGAAGCTGTGGTTGTTGTTCAAGATTTTTTCACGAGAGCAACGGATAGATGCGTAATGTATATTATGGATCACGGATTTATCAAAATTCCAGAAGGATTAGTTGCTCTAACTCAAAAAGGAGAAGTTTCTACAATTCATGAAACTTCTTTTGTGCACGACGTAGTCCCGGGCACAATACAAGTTACCTCAACTGGTATTGGCCATCATCAAGGAAATACCTTAGATATAAAACATGTGACTCAAGGCCGAGGCGTACAGCTACTTATAAAATATAACGCACAAGGCGAAGTTGAAGAAATTTTAGCCCAACATTTAAAACCCGGTTCCTGGACCTTGGCTTTGCCTGGTTATGTGGATGCAGTGGTAAATTTAGGTGGTTTACGTTTCAATGATATTTCTGCAATGCTTACATCATTGCAGGTAGAAAGAATATCTGGTCGGGGTACGACTAGTCAAATGTCAGCAGTTGTTGGAGCTTTAAAACAAGTAGAAGAAGCAGCATATCTAGTAGTCAAAATGAAAAGAGGTAAAGCGTATTTAGTCGCAAATCAAAATTCTGATAAAATTAGATGGTTTGATGCAACTTCTCGCATTTCAGAAATTATACCACAGTCTTTATTAGAGTTTTATCCCACTTTAGATGAAGAAAAATTAATTAATTTAGTAAATAGATTAGTAGTTTCGATTATACCTACAGACAGAGGAATTGATAGATTACCAGAAAAAGATTTAAGAGATGTTCAAGAATATGCAGCAAAAATAAATAAGGCTTTACCTACTGGGACATTAGCAGTTTTGCCGCTTGCTGCTAGTTTTGTTCCTGGATTAGTAACTATCCTAATAATTCTTGGAATTGTAGGTTTAGCGTTGTATTATATAATTAATAAAATAAAATTAAATCCTGCCTTAAAATCTAAAATGGATGAATTGAGAAAATTATTTAACTTGTCCACAGAGCAACTTAGAGAAATTATCTCATCTTTTCACGAAGAAATGGCTAGAGGTTTAGCTGGTGAGCCAAGTTCTTTAAAAATGCTTCCGGCTTATGTAGATAATCCTACAGGCAAAGAATTTGGTCAATTCTTAGCCCTTGATTTAGGCGGGACAAATTTTAGAATTTTACTCATAGAATTAAATGGAGATAGTTCAAAACCAGTAATCGTTGCTCAAGAAAGTTATGCGCTTACTCCGGAACAAATTTCTTCAGATGCGCAAGTTTTATTTGATTCACTTGCCCAACAAATAAAAGATTTTTTAATTAAACACAATTGTTATGTTATGAAAAAAGCACCTCTGGTTCCTACCCTTGAAGATAAAGATTTTACTGTTTACCAATTAGGCTTTACCTTTAGTTTTCCGATGAATCAAACCGCAATTAATCAGGGAATTCTTATTCACTGGAGCAAAGAATTTACTGCCAAAGGTGTTGTTGGAGAAGATGTAGTTAGACTTTTACAAGATGCACTTAACCGCGCTTACTTAGATAAAATAAGAGTTGTTTCTATAAACAATGATACGACCGGCACAGAAAGTGCTCGTGCCTATCTTGAACTAAACTGTGATTTAGCTATGATTTTAGGTACTGGGACAAATATTTGTTTGCGCATTCTTGTAAGTGGAATTAAAAAAGCAATGGGCCAATATTCTGGACATCAGATGATTGTAAATACCGAATCAGGAAATTTTAATAAACTGCCTCGAACAGCTTATGATGAACAATTAGATAAACAATCTGAAGACCCTGGCTCGCATTTACAAGAGAAAATGGTTTCCGGAAAATATATTGGAGAGTTAACCCGCTTAATTTTAAAAGGTTTATTGTTTGAAGGAAAAATTCCGGTATTATTCTCCACAAAAGATAATTTTACTTCTGTGCATATGGCAAGAATTGAAGGTATTTGGAATTTATTTGGTTTTGGTCCGTGGTTTGTTTTAAGAAAAATGGGTCTAAAAAATATAAGTTTACAAGATGCAAGAGTAATTAGAGAAGTTTGTAAAATTGTTTCTACTCGCGCTGCTAGAATTGCTGTTTCGGTTTTAGCAGGAGCAGTTACTTATCAAGATAGAGATTTAACCAGAACCCACACCGTTGCTATTGATGGGAGTATCTATGAAAAATATCCCAGATTTGCAAGGAGAATGCGCCAAACATTTGCAGAAATTTTTGGGCCAGATAAAGCCAAACGTATAAAAATGGTTTTAACCAAAGACGGTTCTGGTGTGGGCGCAGCCATTATAGCGGCAATGGCAAGTTCTCAAAGACAAAATGCTACTCCAAGAAATGGCGGAGTTTCTACATTAGGCTTCAGTTTACCTTTATTTGGACTTATCTCTAATGGACTACTATGGGTTGCGGTATTAACACTAGGGGTTGTGGTGGGGTTAATTGCTTATAAATTATTAAAAAATCTTTTTGTCAAACTCCATCACCAACGCGGACCACCAAACTGGTTACAAAATCTCATCCTTCGTTTATATAATTGGTGGCTTACCCGCAAATTTAGAAAAGCTTTTCCAGAAGGACTTGATCAAGTTTTAACCGGTGTTAAAGAAGCAAAAGTTGTTCAGGTTCTCTCCCAAAATCCACACGATTTATCAAAAGAAGAACGTCGAAAAGTTGATCGCTTAGCAATAGATTTAATTCATATTTATAACTTAGCTGCAGTTAGTGTTTGGAGAAATTCTGCAGTTAATAATCCTTTAGTAAAAAATTTAGCAGATTTTGCTGCCACAAAAGTTACAGAATATGGTTATGATCTTTTAGCTGTACCTCAGGTAAATATTGCTAGCGAGGGTGCGCGTGATGTAGCCAGCACCTTAGAAATTGGCGGTGGTTATGGCATTTTACTTTTATTTGGTAGTGGTCAGACAGGAATTTTAGTCCCTTGTGCCAATGATCCTTTAGAAGTAACCAATGGTGCATCTTCCGCAAAATATTTGGCAAATATTTGTATTGGTAGCCATATGCTTGCAAATTATTTAGGAAGAATAAATGTAGAAAGTCTTACAGGCAGATTAAAATTATTACCAGATAATTTATATATGCTTAAAGTTGTTGGTCCAAAAGGAAGCGAGGTTGATGTTTGCGAAAGTGTTGAAATGAATGTAAGAAAAGTTGCGCAAGCGCGTAATTATGAACATACTAGGCAAGTCAGGGCAGGTTTACTTTTAAGAGGCAGGCACCGCAATTATATAAATGATTTATTAAGAGCTTTAGAAATTAGTATTTCAGATATTTCAAGTGAATACCAAGAGTTTTTTAATCCAGGGCTAGAAGAAGGCGCTTCTACTTCAGAAGAAGCATTACAAGCGCGATTAACCGCTGAAACAGAAAAAGTTTTGGAAGATAAAGTTAAAAAAGCAAGCGGTTATTTAGAGATTAATAATTCCTGGGGCGGGAAATTAATTCTTTTCACAGATGGCGATTTAATGCCTATTAATTCTGTTTTGGATAATACCTTAGATTTAATTATGGGTGCAGGCGGCACAGCAGAGGCTCTAATTTCAATTATGCTTGCTAATCTTCAAGCAGATTTTTCAGGAATTCTTATTTCGCATAGTAAAACTAAAGAAGGCAAAGCAGATGCTATGCAGGTTGATGAAGTAAGGCGTTTAATCGCAGATTTAAAATATGAAGATGCATTTACCCCGGCGGAGTTAACTACTTTTAAAGAATATAATTTATTACCGAGCGATATTTATACAACAAATGATTTAGTAAGGGGTGCGTTAAATTTAGCTGTTGCCTCTGCTCCCAAAGGCCCGCATAATTGGTTACCTGGTTTACAAGGAATAGAAGTTTCAGAAGATGGCCAATTTGTTAGCGTTTATGCTTTAGTCAGTCGACCAGAGGCAAGATTAATTGTAAAAATTACTTATACCACAAGGGTAACAGAATTAAATGAAAAAATAACAAGAAGTAGCTGTGAGGATATAGAGTTAAGAAAAGCATTAGCAGATGTTTATGTAGCTTTAAGATTATATAGTTTAGCAAAGAGACAATATACTTTAATTGTAGAATATCTTGATGGACATGGTAGAGAGGAACAATTATTAAGAAATGAAGTTGCCGCTAATATAAGAGTAGTTGATAGTTCTGAGAGATTTTTTACAGACGATAAACCAGATACAGCGATATTAAAAAGTAGCTTTGATGATGCCGGGGTAAGTAAATTATCTGATGTATTGGGTCATTTGGCAGGAAGAGTTGTTAAGTTAATTAATAGTAAAGGTAAGGAAAAAACATTTCCTGTGGAAGAACGAGTTAATTTATTTGAGTTTTTAGGTAGAGTTTTAAGAGCAAAACCGGAAGAGCGAAGCAAGAGATTAGAGCAATTTTATTTACAATTAAAGAAAGAAGAAGATTTTAGGGTTTTAAGTTTATTTTTAACACGCGTTGCACAAGCTCCTGTTGTTTCGGATGCAGAAGCTAGAGTAGTAATGATAGCTGTTTTATCACGCGTCAGGAATAATCCAACTCATTCCCAAGCCATCAAAAAACTTATCAAGCAACTTGCCCGCCAAAGAACCACAAATAATTTATTTAAAGAAATAGCTAATAGTAGTTCAGGTGTTCCAGCTGATGCCGCAGCTGATGGAAGAACGCCAGAACAAGTAGCTGCGGATATTGAAAGACTTGGTGGACTTGATACACTTCTTGATAGATATCTGCACATATATTTAGAGGAACTTAAGAGGCAATATTTAATTAATCAAAAAGATGTAGCAGAATTACGAAGAAAACATGTGATTTTTGTACGCGGCCCGCCAGAACTCGGGATAGCAAATTTTCCAGATGAAAGACAAGCTAAAATTTACATTTTTATCCCCGAAAATGCAACATCTCGCCAAGTCCGGCATGAAATTAGAGCAGTATTAAACCCAGAAATAACTCACCTAGAGAACCTCGCCTATGATTTAGATGAAGTAGATGCAGAAAACTTAGGCCAAGAAATTGCGAGAGATTTACAATTACAATATGTAGATGATTCACTTAAAGCTTTGATAAGATATGAAGCGTGTTTGTATCTTGATGATACTAGATTAAGAATAGTAGACAAATCATATGCACTTAAGTGTGGATTAAGAATAGTATCTTCAACAAGTTTATTATTAAGATTATTTAGATTAGGAAAAAGACATTTTTTAAAGTTTGTTCGCTTAGGGTATATTTTCTTTATAGACAGCAAAGAATATATGAAGTTTAATCCAGTATTACAAGATAGATTAGGTAACAATGTAATTTTGATAAAAGAATTAACGAGAAGCGTGTTAAGCAACTCATGGTTAAGAAGTTTTACTCTGGCAGCAATTGTAGCAATGTTAGAAACAAGGCTTTTTAATAAACAGGTAATTGATGCAGGTTGTGGAGATGGCATTCTATCTTTGGTGGCAGCAAAATTAGGCGCAAGTTCATTAGTATTAATCGATAATGATGCGCCATCTTTAGCCCAAGCAAGAAAAAGTTTAGTATTAAACGGATTACAAGAAACAAGAGATTATGTTATTTTGGAAAAAGATATTAGTGATACTCAAGGAGTACTTAGTGTATTACGTGTATTACCCATGGTTAAACTAGGTACGCAAACAGCAATTGTTTCAAATATTGGTTATTGGCCAAAAACATACCAGGTATCAAATAAAGAGGTTATTAATTTACTAAGAGAGTTAACAGGTGTAGTAATTTTTATCGCCGGTGGTTATTTAGTAGTTGATGGCGAGAGGTATAATAATTTTGGACAAGACAGAGAATCAATCGGGCCACAGGAAGAATCAATAGTAAAACATTTTACAATAGCACCAAAATTAGCGATTGTAACTAATCGCGCAAGCAGCGCAGTAGCTTGGATAGCAGAGAGAAACCCCAAGCAAACAGGCCGCTTGTATTTCCTATCCTCAGAGCGAATGCCTGCAATTTTAACTACTTTATTAGCTACTGGCCTTAGCCTCACCCAGCTTAACGCCCTTGATGGAGGAGTGAGTTTAATCGCTGGGTTAATTCTAATTATCGCAGCTGCGGTTTTGATGATTATTAAATCTAACCGCGTTTTAGGTGCGGTAATGGGATTAAGAGGTATGAATAGAATAGTTGCAAAGGTAATAGCATCAGCCATACTTATTTTTAGTTTTGGTATCACTCTAACTTCCTGTACTCCTCCAGCACATGAGCCGGGAATAGTGTTTTTACTTCCCTTTGATGCTACAAGCGATACAGAAATAGAGAATCCTTATTTACAAGATGTAATAGAAGCAAATATTAATACAGACTCAATAGCTACAATAACTGATGTAAAAACACAGGAAGATAACATACAATTTAATCCGGATATTCCCGATACTTTTGATCTAACTGATACAAGCGATGCTATCCTTATTCCTGATACGCAAGTAACTAATGATATAATTCCAGATGTTTCTTTATTAGAATTAGATATAGTTCCTGATTTATTATTTCCATCTGATACGCCTCCTGTAGTAGAGGATATTCTAGGAGTTCTAGGAGATATATTAATTTCTCAAGATG